>JAIVJN010000265.1 GCA_020200025.1 Acidobacteriota bacterium
CCGTTAAGCCTGTTAAATCGCACTCAGGCGAGCGACGCACGCCGCTCGGCCTGTGTATCATCGCGTCGCGTCGCACTCGGCACATGCTGGATCGGTTGTGCGACGCAGACCGGAGACGCCGTGCGCTTCGTCATCATCCTCGCGTTGACCAGTCAGGTCATCGGCTCGGAGTGGACGCCGTCAACGCCGCTCGCGACTGCTCGAGGCGACGCTCAGGTGCGAACGACGGCACCAGCGGCGCTCCGCGCCGAGGTCGAAGCCTTGAACGCGGCCATGGTCTCGGCGTTCAAGACCAACCCGGCCACCGTCGCCGACTTCTACAGCGACGATGCCCGAATCATGGGCGGAGGCCAGGCCTACCAGGGCCGGCAGGAAATCGCCGCTTACTGGGCGCAAGCCACCATGTTCGTCGACTGGACGCTGGAGATCATCGAGGTTGGCGGCAGCAGCGACGCCCCATGGCAGCTCGGACGTTCGGTGCTCACCGGCAAGAGCGGCCGAACAATGGAGACACACTTCGTGGGTATTCTGGAACGCCAGCCTGACGGTCGACTGAAGTTCAAGCTCGACATGTTCACGCAAGCGAGCGCCAAGGTCCGCGCCCCCGGCGCCGCCGTCGAGGAGCCAGAATCGGTGCCACGATAATTCTGTCTAAGCACGCGCATCGGATCCACACGCGTCGCCCGCCGGGCCGGGATATAGCTTGCGACCGACGCACTCACCGCGAGCAGCATCGACACGAGCGCGAAGGTGGCGGGATCGGTTGCCTCGACACCGAAGAGCAGCGTTTTCATGAACCGCGTGAGCGCGAGCGCGCCGACGTGCCGATCGCCAGACCCACCGCGACCGGTGTCATCGCCTGCCCGAGCACCAGCAGCTTGACGCTGCGCGCGCTGGCGCCGAGCGCCATTCGGATGCCGAGCTCGGTGGTCTGCTGGCTGGCGGTGTACGACAGGACGCCGTAGACGCCGATGATCGCCAGCACCAGCGCCACCGCGGCGAACAGGCCGACCAGCAGCATCGACGAGCGTGCCGGCGCCAGCGCTCGACCGACGATCGCGTCCATGGTCTGCACGCGCACCAACGACACGGCCGGATCGAGGCCGCGCACGACGGCACGAATGGCGGCAGTCACGCTGGAGGGTTCCGTGGCCGTGCGAATCGCAAACCCAAAGGTGCCGCGCCACAGCACGCCGAGGTCGAGCTTGCTTGGAACGTTGAACCAAAGCCTCGTGTGCAGCCCACATGTTCATCGGCTGACCTCGTCATGCCACGATAGACTGGTCGTATGGCACAAGGAAAGACTGCCAACCGCGGCAACGCCGCGGGCGGGAGGCGGAAAGAGGCCGGCCGCGAGGATCCGCCTCGCGCCACCAGCACGCTCGCGCCCGTCAAGAAAAAGATCGGCGAGAGTCCCGACACCCTGCGGCGGCGCGCGGAGTGGCACCGGAAGCGCTCCGGGGAGTCGGGTTAGCGACCAGTGGCCCGTACCACTAGATTTGCTTCAGCCGCAGGCGCCACAAACCGCGGCCGTAGGTGGCCGCCATCAGCGTCCCGTCCAGTAAGTGATGGACCAGATCGACCACCATCACGTTCGGAAGATTGCGCGTCACGTTCATCCAGTCCTGTCCCCCGTCGCGTGAGACAAAGACGCCTGCGTCACTGCACACGAACACGGTGTTCGCATCGTCGGCCGGAATGGCGATGGAATGGTGCGGCACATCGGGCAATCGACCCTTGTCCAGGTCCTCCCACGTGAGCGCACCATCTTTCGAGCGGAAAACGTGCGAGTGCCCAAAGTTGGCAAAGGTCGCATAGACGACGTCCGGATTCATGGGGCTGGCGGCGAGGCGCGTGATGCTATGACCCGGAAGCAATGCGCTCGAGAGATTGGCGCTCCAGGTGTTGCCACCGTCGAGGCTGCGGAACAGCTTTCCGTTCTCCGTGCCAACGTAAAGACGCTTCGAGTCGGTACGGGCGATCTCGATCGCCGAGACCTGGCTGTCGTCGAGCGCCGGTGACACCGCTTTCCACGTGGCACTGTCATCTCGCGTCCGCCAGACGCGATACGAGCCCGTGAAGATCGTGTTGGCATCGTTCGGATCCATCTTGATGAAGCACATCCACACGAAGTTCCGCTCGGACTCTGGCGCTGGCGGCGACACGCGCTTGTTGGCCCCCTGGCGAAAACGATAGATGTTGAACTGCTGATACGAGGCGTAGACGTGGCCGGCATCGACCGGATCGAATGCGATCCACCCGCCGTCGCCGCCGAGTAGCTCGAAATGGTCGTAGGCGTGCCCGGTGGTCGTGACGAGCGTTCCATTGTCTTGCGCTCCCCCGCCGTAGCTCTGACCGTCGGACTGTGCGCAATCGAGGTCGTAATACATCGTCACGGCGAGGCCATTACTGCGGTTGACCCATGTCTTGCCGCCGTCCTCGCTGACGTCCAATCCGCCGTCGTTCGGGTCGTAGACGCGGCCGGGCGCGCCCACGGGCATAAGTAGCGCGTGGTGATCGGCGTGTGCGTAGTCGCGGTCGCCGCGATTGCCGTCCCAATGCGAGACCTGCCGCCACGTTCGCCCGCCATTGGTCGAGAGGTGGAGATCGACGCCGCCGCAAATGACGTGATTGGGCTTCTTCGGATGCACGGCGATGGTGTTGCCGTAGGACATCTGCCCTTCTTCGACGAAATGCCGTCCGGCAACGTTGGTCCACGTGTCGCCGCGGTTCCCCGAGCGGAACACACCCAGCAGTTGATCGGCAAACTCGCTCGCCTCGTCGGCGACGAGGGCGTAGAGAACCTTCGGATTCGAGGGACTGAGGGCGAGAGTGGTCCGGCCCGTCCGCTCACTCGGTCCGAAGCCTTTGGTCAGGTGTGTCCAGCTCTGACCGCCGTCGGTCGAGCGATAGACACCGCTGCTCACGCCGCGGGCGGTAACCGTGACAAACAAGGTGCCTGGACTGGTCGGATGGAATACGACGGAGTGGCACCAATAGTTGTAGGGAGAGACGAAGCGCGACCGCGTCCAGGTCACACCGCCATCGTGCGATGTGTACAAACCACCGAGGTCATGACTCTGCCCGGCCTCGCCGTAGCCGATGCCGCCCAGCGCCAGGTGCGATGAGTCGAACGGATCGATGGCAATGACGCCGATGCGTCGCGGCACACCCGTCGTGTCGGACGGCGCCAGCAAATGCCACGTGGCGCCGCTGTCGAGCGTTCGGTAGATCCCGACGCCGGCGTACGAGTCGGCCGAAAGATTGGCCTCGCCAGTGCCGCAGTAGATGATGTTCGGCTTCCGCGAATCGATCGCCAGCGAGCCGACGTTGAGCGAATCCTCGCTGTGCCACTGCGAGATCCAGCTCCGTCCCCCGTCCGGGCTGTACCACACGCCGCCTCCCGCGGCGCCCACCCAAATCCGGTCGGGCTGAGTGGGGTGACAGACGATGCTGGTGAGTCGTCCTCCGATGTTCGTGGGCCCGATGCTTTCCCAGTCAGCCGTCACCGGCGCGGCCGGCAGCGTCTTGCGACTGGCGATGCGCGCGCGAACGAGGTTACTGACCGGCGCTTCGCGCACCGGCCACGCCGCACGCGCCTGGAACCAGATTGTGATCGACGTTCTTCGTGCGGGCTCGTCAGGTGGCACGGGCCTACGGTACCCGCCCTTTGTAGCCTTCCGCTCGCGTCGAGAGGCGCACTGTGAAAGCGGCTCTGCGACTGACGATGTACAGAATCGCCGCGAGGATGTACGAGCAGCCGCGCCATGTCAACGGTGTGGCTCAGACGGCCCACCTTCGCTCGCTGGGCTAGCAGCGAGCTACGGGCGCGGTCTGGCCGTAGCGGCCTCAGACCGCAAGGCGGACAGGCGGCAGGCGGCAGACGCGGCGATTCCTACGGTGGGCCCAAAGGGTAAGATCGCCAGGCGAGGAGTCCAGATGCTGACACGATGCGCCTTGTTCATCGGTGCGATGACGATCGCGGTGGCGACAACGGGAACACTGTACGCCCAACAACAACAGCGTCCAGGAGCGATGCCGTCGATCGACAATCGCACCGAGGGACTGAGAAAGATCGACGGCTACTTCCCGCTTTACTGGGATGAGCGGAGCGGATCGATGTTTCTCGAGATCTCGCGCTTCGACGCCGACTTCCTGTTTGCGACCGGACTCTCGGCCGGGCTCGGGTCGAACGACATCGGTCTCGACCGGGGCCAAGGGGGCGGCGGGCGGATCGTGCAGTTCGAGCGCGTGGGCCCGCGCGTCCTGCTCGTGCAGCCCAACCAGTCGTTCCGGTCGAGCAGCCCGAACGTGCTCGAGCGAAAATCGGTGGAAGACTCGTTTGCGAAATCGGTGCTCTGGGGATTTGCGGTGGTCGCCGAGTCTGGCGGCCGCGTGCTCGTCGACGCCTCCGACTTCTTCTTGCGCGACCTGCACGGTGCCGCGGGTGCGCTTCGACCTGGCACATATCGAGTGGACCGCACGCGCAGCGCCTTCTTCCTACCCGGTACAAAGGGCTTCCCCAAGAACACCGAGATCGACGTCACGCTCACGTTCGTCAACGAGGCCGGCGGTGGGCGTGGTGGCGGCGGCGGGCCGACGCAAGGCCCCGCGCCGATCGGCGCGACGAGCGCGGGCGAAGGCGGCGGCTTCGGCGGAGGCGGTCTGGTCTCGGGCAGCGTCGCCAGCGTCACCCCGACCGCCGACGCGGTCACGCTGCGCGAGCACGCCTCGTTCGTCGAGCTGCCCGACCAACAGTTCCAGCCGCGGGTCGACGACCCGCGCGCCGGTTACGGCGGGTTGACGTTCCTCGACTACAGCGCGCCAATCGGCGAGCCGATGCAGGGGGCGTTGTGGTGGAACCAGGCGTTCGAGGCCGCCGGTTTCCGCAACGCGCTCGAGGTCGACGTGCTCCCTGACGGCGCCGACCCGATGGACATCCGCTACAACATGATCAACTGGGTGCATCGCTCGACGCGCGGCTGGAGCTCGGGCGGCACCGTTGCCGATCCGCGCACCGGCGAGATCATCAAAGCCACCGTCACCCTCGGTTCGCTACGCGACCGGCAGGACTACATGATCTTCGAGGGCTTGCTCTCGCCGTATACCAACGGCGACGAGAAGCCGGCGACCCTCTACGACACCGCGCTCGCGCGCATCCGTCAGCTCTCGGCGCACGAGGTAGGCCACACGCTCGGTCTCGGCCACAACTACTACGACAGCAGCAAGGGGTGGATCTCGGTCATGGACTACCCTCATCCGCTCGAAGAGCTGAAGTCCGATGGCACCATCGATCTGTCGAACGCCTACGAGGCTCGTATCGGTGACTGGGACAAAGTGGCGATCGACTACGGCTACCGTGAGCTTCCCAAGAGCGGCAACGAAGCCAGCGCGCTGCGCAAGATTCTCGACGACGCGTGGAGCGCCGACCTGCGCTACTTCACCAACCAGGACAGCGATATCCACCCGCGCACCGAGCAGTGGTCGAACGGTGTCAATCAGGCCGACGAGCTGATGCGCATCCTGAAGGTGCGGCGAGCCGCGCTCGATCGTATCGGCGAGCGCACGATTCGAACGGGTGCGCCCATGACCACGATCGAAGAGCCGCTCGTGCCGATTTACATGTATCACCGCTACGCGGTCGAGGGCACCGCGTCGATGATCGGCGGACAGGACTTCGTCTATGCCATGCGCGGCGATGGGCGAACGCCGACCAAGTGGGAGTCGGGCGCCAACCAGAGAAGGGCCCTCGAAGCGCTCGCCGCCACGCTCAAACCGTCGGAGCTCGTGATTCCCAAACAGGTGCTCGACGTGATTCCGCCACGGCCGCCCGGTTACGGCAGCCATCGCGAGCTGTTCCCTCGCACCACCGGCGAAGGCTTCGACCCGCTCAGCCCGGCCGTGGTCGCCTCGGACGTCACGATCGGGTTCGTGCTTCAGCCCGATCGCGCAGCGCGGATGGTCGCGCAGCATGCCGTCGATCCAACCTTGCCAAGCCTCGAAGAGGTCATCGATCGTTTGACGAAGGCGACCTTTGACGCCGCGACGACCTCGCCGTACGAGGCCGCCGTCCGTCGCGCAGCCGAGCGCGTGCTCGTAGACCGCGTCACGTGGCTCGCAACGGCGGCCCCGAATAGTCAGGTGCGAGCCGTTGCCTCATGGAAGTTGCAAAAGCTGGGCGCCCGGCTGCGGACCGGCGCCGTCAAGGCCGAGGCGGACCAGGCACAGCACACCCTGCTCGCGGCAGACATCAAGCGCTTTCTCGAACGGCCCGCGGAAGTCGCCAAGATGCTGCCCGCCCCGAGCGCCCCGCCGGGCGCGCCGATCGGCGATCTCGGCCAGCAGTGGCTGGCCGCCCCCGGCTGGTGCGGATGGGACACCGGCGCGCCGGGCACCTGGGTGTTTTACCAGCCGCCGTTTTGAGGAAATAGATGAGTGCAGAGCAGAGTTCAGAGTGCAGCGCGAGCCAGGTGCGACAGGTGCGCTAGGTGCGAAGGTACTTGGGTGCGGGGTGCGATGGGTGCTTCGGTGCGCCAGGTGCTCGTACGCCGATGTGCTCGCCCGCACGCATGGGCGGGCAAGAGAGCCACCCCGATGCCCGCACCCGACGCACCCGGACCCAAGCACCTAGGTACCTAGGTACCTGCCGCACCTATCGCACAATGCGGGCACACTCGATCGGCTCCAGAACACCGCGGCGGTGCTCGTGATCCCAAACGTACAGAAACGTCCGCCGCGTGGCGTAGGTTGCCGCCACTCGGCAATTCTCCTCCGGCCCGATGTCGAGCCCGTACAACACGCTCCGATCGAAGTCGATGCCGTTGCGCGTGAGATCGGTGGCGGCCATGGAACGCTCCGTGCCCACCCGCCCGCCGACGAGCACCAGCGCGTTGGCGAGGTGGGCCTGTTCGACCATGCGGAACGGATCCGCACGTTCGCGAATCACGCGCCGTTCGACGTGGGCGTGAGCTGCAAACGACAAGGGCAGCACAGCCACGCTGGCGACCATCGCGGCAAAGAGCTGGCGATCGTAGCGCGATTTCTCGGCAAACGTCGCCTCGCGACAGAGGTGCGCCGTGACGAAGAGGACCATGAAGGGAAAGACCTCGTAGTAGAACCTCGGGCCGTACTGGTTGCCGCCACGCTCGACGTAAAAATAGAGCGGCAGCGCGACGAAGACCGGCATCCAGTCGATGGCGCCGCGCCGCAGATCGCGAGGGCCGCGAACGAGGTAGACCGTGTAGGCGGCGACGAGAAGCGGTGGCGTCCAGAGGAGGAAACGTAGCAGATGCGTCGACAAGATGTCGGCGCCGCGTAAGGCAAAGCCTGGCGCAAACCACAGCGAACGCGTCAGCGGTGTCGTCGTCAGTTGCCACGGATCGCCGGTGAGCGCCGTGTTGTAGGCCAGCAGCACCATCACCCAAGGCAGGCCGCCGGCTGCGCACAAGACCAGCGTGCGCGCAGCCGGAACACCCCGTCTGATCAGCAGCAGCACGATGGGAATCGCGCACACGACGCCGGTGAAATAGCGCGTCAGCACGGCCCAGCCGATCAGCAATCCTACCGTCAACGGCACCCAGGCGGGACGGGGGTCCTCCCGTGCCGCGATCGTAGCGGCGCCGAGCAGCAACACCCCGCAGAACGTGTGCGAGAAATATGATGCGGCGTTGAAGAGAAAGAAGGCCGACGCTCCCACCACGAAGGCGGCCAGCACGCCGACGCGGGCGTTGTACAGGCGTGCCCCCAGAACGGCCACGAGATAGAGCGATAACGTGCCCAGCACCGGATTGACAAGGCGGAGCGGCAGCCGGAGGTGGGTCGCCAGTGCGAGCGCCAGCGGCCAACCCGGAGGGAAACTGCCAAACGCCCGGTCCCCGGCAAAGATGATGTAGTTGAACTGAAAAGACTCCGGCTGCGCAGGCGCGACGTTCCACAAGCGCCCGGCCGCCAGCGTGGCCGCCTGATAGAGATAGACGTACTCGTCGCCGGAATTGGGGAAGTCCGCGAGCACGAGCTCGGCGATCGCCACCAACCCGAGGAGGACGACAGGGAGGACGACGATGGCCAGCCGGCCTGGGCGAGTGAGCGCCCGATCGGCCAGTCGTAGACACCCTGCGTAGCAACGCTCGAGAGCAGACGACCAACGACTCATGGTGGCTGGAGCGTCACTCGGGCGGCCCACTTGCGGAGGGCTCGATTTCTTTCGCCATCTCGATCAACGTCCGCCGAAACCCCAGGCGACTGAACAGTCGCTGGGCGTCCTCGTTCCGCTCGGCCGTCTGAAGCAGCACGCGGGGCATGCCGCGCTCGTGAAGCCACGCGATCGCCGCCTCGATGAGGCAGGCCGCCACGCCGCGCCGACGAGCCGTCTGGTCGACCACGACGTCGTGAATGAAACCAGCTTCGTCACGCAGCTCCTGCCACGAGACGGGCTCGACGGCGGCGTAGATATAGCCCACGATCTGCCCGTCCGCCTCGGCGACGAGCACCCGCGCGTTGGCATTGCCAAGCTGACTGCCGAGGAACCAGGCGTATCCCGCGTCGAGATCGTTGCTCGGCCGCATGAAGCGCTTGGCGTCGAAGATGTAGTGCGTCTGCACGAGGTCGGCACCCAGCCGCCCGAGCGCCGGCAGGTCGGGATGGGCGGCGCGGCGAATGACCAGCGAAGAATCCGGCATCACCGTATCATCGCGCAGATACGGCGAGCGCGAAGAGGACAACACGAAGTCGACGGCGATGCGCGCATCGCGCTCTATCGTCCGCACAAGCAGCGGCCCTCACGAGCGATGTATGTGGCCATCCGCAGCCAATCTGACCCGGCAGCGCTGACCACCGCCGCGATGGGCGCGGTCGCGGCGATCGATCGCGACGTTCCCGTCTATCGTGTGCGAACCATGAAGGAGCGTGTCGACCAGTCGCTCGCAACACGGCGCTTTTCGATGGTGCTGTTGACGGGATTTGCGGCCCTGGCCCTCATCCTCGCAACCATCGGTGTCTACGGCGTCATGCTGACGGTGACGGCGCTCCTCGCGTGCTGCCTTCCAGCGAGACGGGCGGCATTCGTCGATCCCGTCGTGTCGCTCAGAAGCGAATACCAGCGCGAAGGCGGGCCGTGAAGGCCCGCCCTACAGTCGCTCGACGATTCAATCGCTCGACGCTATTCCTTGGTTGGAGTGGTCCCGGGATCCTGAGGCTCTCGCCCGAATGCGCCGCTGACTTTTCGCGACGCGGGGGCCGGGCGATCGGGATACTTCGATGCGGCCTCCTTTTGCGCGATCGATCGGCTACCTGCCTTGTGCGACGTGTGCCGGTCGCTCAGGTCATCCAACGGCTGCTCGCCTTGTCGTCCGGCGGCATCTTCGGGCGCCGGGGAGCCGGTGTCGAGTGGAGGGAGCGCTTCGCGCTCGCGGTGCTCGTCCTCTGCGCTTTCGCGGTTGCTGATCCCGGTTCGCTTCTCCATAGGTTCTCCCGTGTGCGGTACGTGCGATATGCCGCCTGGGCGAATGCCGGACGCGCGGCCTCCAGGCGGTGACGTTCAATGCGCTCCCACTGATCGACGGCGCGTCGTTCGAGCGCGACGAAGTCTGGCGGGTTCGGCAACTCGTCGCTGATCCGCGCGGCGTTCATCGCCCGCCAGAGACATCGCTTTCCTTGCACCCCGAGGGCGAGCGACTCGAGCGCTTCGAGCAACGCGAGATCCTCGCGGCCGCGTGCGGCCAGAGCACCTGCCAGAACGGATGCGCCCACTCGGGCCGCCGCCCTCTTGAGCGTCCGAGTGGATACGCGGAAATGTGTGATAAGACCCTCGAGCTGACGCCGGTCTTCACGGATGTCGCGCTCCAGCCCGTCCAAGAAGTGCCCGAGCGCGGTGCCGCCGTAATCCTGGCGGAGACGCGCCAGGAGCGCCAACGCGCCCTGGGCGCCGGCGTGATGATCAGTGAGATATGCGGCGAGCACCTGCCGCCTTGCGCGGCTCCGAGACGGACCACGCGTGAGCCGGATCAGAGCCAATGCTCCGCCGCCGACGATCGCTGCGCTGATGAGCCAGTCTGAGGGATGGCGCATACGCTCAATCCTATGATGCAAACGGCGGTCCTGTGTGGGCGGCCAGGAGCGGCCGCGCCGAATCGCCTCTAACACGCAGACTGTACCAGAAGCCCGCTATCGATTTGCCTTCGCAGCTCTCCTGGCAAGTCCCACCGCGATCCTCATTCTGGGCCAGAGACGTTTCGGCATGAGTCCTGAAAGGGAGAGGGTGTCGTGGTCGGGATGCTGGCTGTGGATGACTGGACCCAGTTGATGAGGCAGGGGCGCTTCGGCGACGCGTGGAAGCTGAGCGATGCGGCGCTTGCCCACCCGCGCGGCGATCCGAGAAGCACGCCTCGTCATCTTCAGCGTATCTGGAACGGAGCGGCCCTTGCCGGACGCCGCGTGCTCGTGCGCTGCTATCACGGGTTGGGCGACACGATTCAGTTCGTTCGTTATGCCCCGATGCTGGAGGACGCTCTCGAGGTGACCTTCTGGGTCCAGCCGCAGTTGATGCAGCTTCTGCAGGGGCTCGAGGGTGTCGACCGCCTGCTCCCTCTCCACGACGCATCGCCGGACATCGCCTACGACGTCGATGTCGAGATCATGGAGCTGCCTCACGCCTTTCGCACGACCCTCGAGACGATTCCTGCGCGCCTGCCTGATCTCTCAGCGATCCCGGTTGACCTGCCCGCGTCGGCCCAGTGGCGCGTGGGACTGGCATGGCAAGCGGGCGACTGGGACCGCGCTCGATCGATCCCGTTCTCAGCGGCGTCGCGACTGCTGGGCGTCGAGAACGTGGCGTATTTCCCGCTCCTGCCGCGGCTCGCCGCAGTCGAAGCGGCCATGTTTCCCGAAGCCGTCCCGGCCGACTCGATCATGAAGCTCGCGGGCCTCATTTCAGCACTGGATTTGGTCATCACCGTCGACACCCTGGTTGCCCACCTTGCCGGAGCATTAGGAGTTCGCACATGGCTGCTGCTGCGCACCGACCCGGATTGGCGATGGATGCTCGACCGCACGGACACGCCGTGGTATCCCGCCACCACGCTCTACCGCCAGACAAGGCCCGGAGATTGGGAAACCGTGATCGCGCGGGTGAAACACGACCTGTGGTCACTCGCGCGTCGAGGCCTGGACGAGAAGCGTCAAGCAGCGGCACCGCGTGTCATCTGCTCCTGATCCGGCATGCCAGCTTCGATGGCATCGGCGATCGCCTGGAAGGACGAAGCGACGCGTCCCTCAACCAGCAGGGGTGTCGCGAAGCGGCCCTGGTGGCGTCTGCCTGCCAAAACCTCGGCGTCGCTGCGCTCCTCAGTAGCCCGCGGCGGCGGGCGGTCGAGACGGCCGCTGTCATCGCCGGGGCCGCTGGCCTCGATCTCACGGTCGCACCGCTGTTCGATGAGATCGACTACGGGGCCTGGACTGGCCGGCGATTCCTCGACCTCGAAGGCGACCCCGGCTGGCGGGAGTACAACTCACGGCGGAAGGCGGCGCGGATTCCAAACGGTGAACGGCTCGAGGCGGTCACGGCGCGCGTGCGGCGAGGACTGAACGACGTGCGGCGCCGCTATCCGGATTCACCAGTTGTCATCGTGACCCACGCCGAAATCATCCGCTGTGCCCTGCTCCTCGCGGCCTCGCTCTCGTGGAACCATTGGGCCAGATTCCACCTCAGCTCCGGGAGCGTAACCCTGCTCAGCTGGTGCGGTACCTGGGTGGCGCGGGGCATCGGGCTCGCCCCCTCGCGCCTTCGTGAAGCCTAACAGCCCGCGGTGAAAGTCCCGACGGCATTCGACCGGTGAGCCACCCTCGCGGGCTGCGTTGCTCGTTCTTCAAATATGGGCCGATACATCGATCGTGCGATCCGCTACGGTGACGAACGGGGGCGATCACTGCGACGCCACAGGCGATACTTCCGCAACTTGTTGTAAAGCGTTGGGCGATGAATGCCGAGGATGTTCGCGGCCGCACGTTTGTTCCAGTTGGTAAGCTCGAGCGTCTGACGAATCGCGAGCCGTTCGAGCTCTTCGAGCGTGCAGCCTACGGGAATGCTGGGAGCGATCGCTCCGCGTCGCGTTGGCGGCTTGCGGAGCGTCTCTGGCAAGTCCGAAAGCGCGACGTGCCGGCCTTTGGACACGATCACTGCGCGCTCGACCGCGTGTTCGAGCTCCCGAACGTTGCCGGGCCAGTCGTAGCGTACAAGCGCGCGCATCGACGCCTCGTGAAAACCGCCCAGCACACGCCCGTGCTCAGCGGCGAAATGCTCGAGAAAATGTTGCGCCAGGAGCGGAATATCGATCCGCCGATCGCGCAGGGCCGGTAGTCGCACGGTGATGGTGTTGACGCGGAAATACAGGTCTTCCCGCAACTGGCCCTCGGCAATGGCCTTTCTCGGCTCGACGTTGCTGGCGCAGATGAGACGAAAGTCCACTTTGATCGGTCGCACGCCGCCGACCGGTCGAACTTCCCGGTCTTGAAGAACGCGCAGGAGCTTGGCTTGCAGAGCCGCACTCATCTCCGCAATCTCATCGAGCAGCACCGAACCGCCGTCGGCCAGCTCCAAAAGCCCCTGACGATCGCTATGCGCGCCGGTGAACGATCCTCGGCGGTGTCCAAACAACTCCGATTCGAGCAGCTCCGCGGGAATGGCGGCGCAGTTGATCCGGACGAACGGCTTGGCCCGTCGCGAGCTCAGCTCGTGGAGCGCGCTAGCCACCAGCTCTTTCCCGCTGCCGTTCTCGCCCAGCACGAGCACGCTGACATCGGCGGCGGAGGCGGCCGTCTCGACCAGCTCGAAGACCTGCCGCATGGCCTGGGAGCGGGTCATCATGCGCCCGAGTCGCGAGATGTCGGAGGTGGCTTCTTGCTCCGCGACGGCGTGGCGCGTCGCGGCCGCTTGTTCGATCACGGCCAGGATGGCGTCAGGCGAGAGTGGCTTTTCGAGCACGTGGAAGGCGCCGCCCTTCATCATCGAGACGGCCGTCGGAACCGTGGCATGCCCGCTGACAATGACGATGTGCGTCCCCGGGGACAGCTCGAGCATGCGTGCGAGCAGCAGATCGCCTCGCGTATCGGGCAACATCAAATCGAGAAACACGATGTGCGGACGAAAGGCGCCGAACAGAAGCTCGGCCGTTCGGCCGTCGCCGGCCGTGCGCACGTGAATCCCCCGAGGCTCGAGAAAGAGCCGAAACCACTGCGTCACCTCCGGTTCATCGTCGACCGCGAGGACGTTGACACCCTCTTCGATCGGGTCTGCCTTCGATGCCGACGCGTCGATCGCCCGGTTCATCGGAGCGTTCCTGGACGTGCCGCTACTGGCGCCGTCAGGCTGGATCAGCACGCATATCTCCGAACCATCCGCCCACAGAACTCGGCAAACGCGCCCGCATCACGCGGTGGACTCGTGTGGTGAGGCCGGATGCCGTGGCACTCGGGAGTAAAGCAGAACGTGGCCGTCACGGCAAACGGATCGAGGCCTCGCATGAGCGTATCGGCCCACGCCGGGCCGCCTGGTCGAAGGTGGTCGGCCCAACTGAGCCCCGTGCGCACGCGCGTGACATTCAAGCGGCGCAGCCAACGCGCGCCTGCATCGAGTCGGGGATCCTCGTAGTGGAACCACTGGCAGATTCCCAACTCGGGCGTGTACTCGACAAACTGTGCGGCGGCCGGCTTGGGCGAGCCGTCCTCCCGGACAAGTCCCATGTAGAAGTGGCGATAGTAGGCAGAGCCTTCAGCTTCCCGATGACGTGTGGTCGCGGGCCACGACCGCGGCAAGTCGAACAGACTATACCAGTGGATTCGAGGGGCTCGGCCGATCACGAGATCGGCGGTGCGTTCGAGCCCAAACACTTGTACTTCGTCGGCGCCAAACGTCGAGACGCCTACCTCTGAAATCCAGACGGGCAGCGGCGTCACCGAGCGAATGTCGGCCAGCTTCTCGGGCCAGGCATTGATGGACCAGTGGTTCCAGTCGAGCGGAAACCCGTGGACGGCCACCGCATCCACGGCGTCGAGCGCGCCGTGGCGGGCCATGGTCTCGACGAAGGCGGGATCGATCGGCGAGATGCCACCCAGCACGATCGGCAGCCGGCTGTTTTCGGCACGAATGGCCGCGGACGCTTCACAGACGAGCGTCGCGTACAGCTTCCAATCGGGATCGATCTCGAAATCCCAGTGCGACAGGTTGTTGGGCTCGTTCCAAATCATGACCGCCTCAACCATGAATCTGCACCTCGAAGGCGGGCGGCAGAGGCGGCATCACCTCGGGATTCGGCGTGCAGATGTACACCTCGGGGTCCGGATGCGAGAGGATGACGAAGCCCGCACTTCGCAACATCGCCTCGGCACACGCGCGGTTGGGAATCCACCAGTTCGACTCGTCCTGCGCGTAGCGGCGCTCGACGAAGTGCAAGCGGGGAAAACCTGGGTGGTCGAACGGGACCCGATTCTCGAACTCGTAGTCGGGCTCGACCTGCGCCACCTCACCCGGACCTCGCAACATCGACTGAAACACGAGCAGCCGGCCGACCACCGCGCGGCGGAGCAGGTCGAGCGCGAGCAGCGGGTGTCGAAGGTGGTACAGCACGCCCGTAAAAATCACCAGGTCGAATCGGCCCAACGTTCCCACATCATAGACATCACCTTGCCTCCAAGCGATGTCCATGCCCAACACCTGCGAGGCGAAGAGCGCCTGCTTCAAGTAGTGCGGGTCGGCGTCGAGCCCCACCACCAGGGCGGCCCCACGCCGCTTGGCCTCGAACGAATAGAAGCCCGCGTTGCATCCAACGTCGAGGACGGACCAACCGCTCAAATCCGCCGGGAGGGCGGAGGCAAAGCCTGCGAAGAAGGTTCCTGGGTAATCGCCAAGATAGTGAGATGGCGCCGTGGCCACTCCGTTGAGGTCGAGATTCTGAAACCATGGGCCGAGCTCGTCGATGACTGCTTGCAGTTCGGCAAGGGACGAAGGCAGCGGCGCCGCGCGCGCAGCTAGCTGGTGCACGTTCGAGCGTCGAGCAATCGCCATTCCCGCGGCAATCCAGCGAGAAGCGCCTATTCAACTCGGCCCTGTGCGGCACGCGCTCACCGCCGGTTGGGGCCGACAATGTGTTCTGGATCTGACATCTCGTCTCCGGACGTGACACGTTCCTCCCTGACCGCTCGCAAAACCCGAGGCTCCACTCACGGCTCTCGTCGCTTTGTTCCTCCAGCGTTTCTGCACCAGCTCTTGTGCCTCTGGTCGTGGAACATACGTTGCACAGCCCAGCGGCGCGGCAACGCACCGAGTGATCCGCTTCGCCCAGGCCGAGAGAGCGAAGCCGATCGTCATGCCCACTGCGCGTTCTCGACCGTCTGGGAAAGGCTCACATGCGAGTGCTCATCACTGGCGGCGCAGGTTTCATCGGCTCGCACCTCGCCGACAGGTTGCTCGCGAGCGGCTACGACGTGCGAATCCTCGACAGTTTGGTCCCGCAGGTCCATCAGGGGGGCGCCAAGCCGAGCTACCTCACTGAGGAGGCCGAGCTCATCCAGGGAGACGTCCGCGACCGAGAAACGCTTCAACGTACGCTCGCTGGCGTCGACGCGGTATGTCACCTCGCCGCCCGCGTCGGCGTCGGTCAGTCGATGTATGAGATCGCGGACTACACCTCCGCGAACAACCTCGGCACGGCAATGCTCCTGCAATGCTTGATCGAGCGTCCGGTGCAACGGCTGGTCGTCGCCTCGAGCATGAGCGTTTACGGTGAGGGCTCTTACACCACTGTTGATGGGGCACCCGCCGTGGCGGCTCGTCGGTCCTTGGAACGGATCAGGCGGGGGCAGTGGGAGCCGCTGTCCGCAGACGGCCAGACACTGATCGCCATTCCCACCGCAGAGACGAAGACGCCGGATCTCGCCTCCGTGTACGCGCTTTCCAAGTTCGACCAGGAACGCCTCAGCCTCATCGTCGGCGCGGCGTACAGCATACCCACCATCGCGCTGCGGTTCTTCAACGTGTACGGCACTCGTCAGGCGCTCTCCAATCCGTATACCGGGGTGCTGGCGATCTTTGCCTCGCGCCTGCTGAATGGACGGCCTCCGCTCATCTTCGAGGACGGCGCGCAGCGCCGCGACTTCGTCAGCGTCCATGACGTGGCCGTCGCCTGTCAGTTGGCGCTCGAGCGCCCTGCCACTGCGGTTGCCGGCCAGGCGTTCAACATTGGGAGCGGCGAGGCCTTCACCGTCACACAAGTGGCACGAATGCTCGCCGCCCAGCTCGGGGTCGATATCGAGCCCGAGACGACGAGCCGCTACCGTGTCGGCGACGTTCGGCATTGTTTCGCCGAGCTGTCTCTCGCCGAACGCGGCCTCGCGTACCGACCTACTCGATCGTTCCGGCAGGGGCTCGCGGAACTGACCGATTGGCTGGAGCAACAACACGCCGAAGACCACGTGGCCGACGCCAGCCACGAGTTGGAGCGCCGAGGGCTGACCGTATGACATCCGCGAACAGTCGCCATCGCACGCCGCCGTTCCACAGGCCGGTGCTCATCACCGGCGGTGCCGGGTTCATTGCCACGAATCTGGCGCAGAGGCTCATCGACGAGGGCCGCGAGGTCGTTCTCTTTGACAACCTCAGTCGTCCCGGTGTCGAACGTAACGTCGCCTGGCTGCAGCAGCGCTACGGCAACAAGCTGACGCTGTGCATTGGAGACATCAGGGACATCAACGCGCTGCGGCGTGCCGCTCGCGGTGCTCGCGATATCTACCACTTCGCCGCGCAGGTGGCCGTCACAACGAGCCTGACAGAGCCTCTCGAAGATTTCGAGGTCAATGCCCGAGGCACGTTGAATCTCCTGGAAATCGCCCGCGAGCAGTCGCCCTCTCCCTCCATCGTCTTCACATCGACCAACAAGGTTTACGGGTCCCTCGGTGAGCTCGGCCTGGCGGAGCACCCGACCCGATACGTGCCGGTCGATGACGATGTTCGTCAACACGGCATCAGCGAGCGGCATGCCCTGGCCTTTCACAGCCCGTACGGGTGTTCGAAGGGAGCGGCCGACCAGTATGTGCTCGATTACGCGAAGACGTTCGGGTTGCATGCCGTCGTACTGCGAATGAGCTGCATCTACGGACCGCACCAGTGCGGCAATGAAGACCAGGGCTGGGTGGCCCATTTCCTGGCCCAGGCGCTGGCCGGCCGCGCCTTGACCATCTACGGGGATGGGCGTCAGGTGCGTGACGTGCTGTTCGTCTCGGATCTCACCGAGGCGCTCGTCATGGCACAGCGCGATGCCGCCGCCCTCGCCGGGCACGCCTTCAACATCGGCGGGGGGCCGGGTCAATCGACGAGCCTGCTCGAATTGATCGATCTGGTCGGCCGGCTGACCCGACGCCGCGTCGCGTGCAAGTTCGCGAAGTGGAGAGCCGCAGACCAGCGCTTCTACGTGACGGACTTCCGGCGCTTCCAGCAAGCCACCGGGTGGAAGCCCGTCGTCTCGCTCGAAAACGGCGTGACTGAACTGCTCGCGTGGCTGCACCGCGGCCGCGGGGCGCTCTCGGCCGCCACGGCGGCGTCATAGGACCGATGCACATCCTGATGACGACCGACACGGTCGGTGGTGTGTGGACCTACAGTCTGGGGCTCGCCGCAGCGCTGTACGCCGCCGGCGTCGACGTGACGCTCGCCGTTGTCGGACCCGGCCCATCGGCGGCACAGCGCGCGGATCTTCGCGAGCTGAAGCATATCGTCTGGTGCCACCATCCGTGCCGCCTCGAATGGATGCCGAACGGCCTCGACGATGTCGAGCGCACGGGTGCGTGGTTGTGCGATCTCGCCGAGGACCTCGATCCGACTGTCCTCCACTTGAACGGCTACGCCTACGCGGCCTGGCCTTTTCGCTGCCCCGTGTTGATCGTCGCGCACTCGTGCGTTTGCACCTGGTGGCGGGCCGTCAAAGGCAAGCCGGCGCCGAAGCCGTTCGCGACGTACCAACAGGCCGTCAAGCGCGGGCTCGACAACGCCGATCTGGTCGTGGCGCCCACGTTCGCCATGGAGCGGGCGCTCATCGACGAGCATTCTTACGCCGGACCGTCACATGTGATCGCCAACGGCAGCGATTTGCGTCGTGCGCACGTCGACAAAGAGCCGTTCGTCTTCGCGGCGGGCCGTTTCGACGATGAGGCGAAGAACGTGAGCCTGCTCCAGCGAGCTGCACCGGCCATGGAGTGGAGTCTCTTCGTGGCCGGCAGCACCACCCAACCGCCAGATCCGCCGATTCGTTATCTGGGATCACTCCCGCGAGCCGCGATAGCTGCGTGGCTCTCGAGAGCCGCCATCTATGCGTTGCCCGTCCGGTATGAGCCGTTCGGCTTGTCGATTCTGGAAGCCGCACGAGCGGGTTGCGCGCTCGTCGTCGGCGATATTCCAAGCATGCGGGAGCTGTGGGACACGGCGGCGGTCTTCGTCGAGCCGAACGATCCTGGGGGGAAGGCGTCACCCGCGAGCGCGCGCATCTGGTGTGACCGTGCGAGTCATTCTCTTCTGCCATTCGCTGCGATCGGATTGGAACCACGGCAACGCGCACTTCCTGCGCGGTGTCTGCGTCGAGCTCCAGCGACGCGGACACGATGTCGTCGCGTACGAGCCCGCAGACGCATGGAGCGCGGCGCAGCTCGCGCGTGCCGAAGGTACCGAGGCGTTGGAGACGTACCGCTCGCAGTATCCGACGCTTCACCCGCGTGTCTACCGCGCGGAGAGCCTCGACCTCGAGGACGCACTCGACGCCGCCGACCTGGTGCTGGTTCACGAGTGGAATACGCCGGATCTCGTCCGACGGATCGGTCGGGTTCGCAGCCGCGGCGCCGGATTCCGGCTGCTGTTCCACGATACGCACCATCGGAGCTCGAGCTCCACCGAGGAGATTGGGTCGCTGGATCTCTCGGGCTTTGACGGTGTCCTGGCGTTCGGTGACGCGATCCGCGAGCGCTACGACCGCCACGGCTGGTCTCGACGCACGTGGACATGGCACGAAGCGGCGGACATCTCCGTCTTCTACCCGAGATCTGGTCCGCGGGACGCCGGCGAGCTCGTCTGGATCGGCAACTGGGGAGACGAAGAACGCTCGGCAGAGCTCGCGACATACCTGCTCGAGCCTGCGCGTGCGCTCGGTTTGTCAGGCCACGTCTATGGCGTCCGCTATCCGCCCGCGGCCATCGAGGCAGTGAGCCGTTCGGGCCTTGCGTATGCGGGACGCGTGGCCAACCAGTCGGTGCCACCGGTCTTTGCGAGCCATCGGGTGACGGTGCACGTTCCACGTCAACCATATGCCGCGTCGATCCTCGGCGTCCCCACGATCCGCGTCTTCGAGGCGCTGGCCTGCGGCATCCCGCTCGTGAGCGCCCCGTGGCACGATACCGAAGGGCTCTTCGTCGAGGGGCGTGACTTCCTCATGGCCCGAAGCGGCGCCGAGATGCAACGCCATCTGCGCGACGTCTTGTCCGACGGGAATTACGCCGACGCGCTCGCGAGACACGGGCGGCGCACCATCATCAAGCGGCATACGTGTGCGCATCGCGTCGACGAGCTGCTCGCTATCGCGCAGGAGCTGGGCGCGCGCACCGTCCGCGAGGAGGTCGTATGACGACGCCGCGTATGGCCTTCTTCGGCTCGAGCCTGGTGTCCTCGTACTGGAACGGGGCCGCCACCTATTATCGCGGCATCATCCGCGCCCTGGATCGTCTCGGGTGGGACATCACGTTCTTCGAATCCGACGCGTACGACCGTCAGACGCATCGTGACATCGACGATCCAGGCTGGGCAACAGTGGTCGTCTATGCGGCCGAGGATGCCTCCGTCGTGCGGCGCTTGATGACCTCGTTGGATCGCTTCGACGTGCTCGTCAAAGCCAGCGGCGTCGGCGTCTTCGATGACCTGCTCGAAGACGGACTGCTCGAGGTCAGACGTTCTCATCAGCTCTGCGTGTTCTGGGACGTCGACGCCCCGGCGACGTTGGAACGTCTTCACGCTGACCCGGCCGATCCATTCCGCACGTGCGTCCCGCGCTACGATCTGATCCTCACCTACGGCGGAGGGGCGCCGGTCGTGTCAGCCTATGCCGCGCTGGGGGCTCGCCACTGCGTTCCCGTCTACAACGGTCTCGATCCCGACACCCACCATCCCGTCGAGCCTGATCCCCGATTCGCGTGGGACATCGCCCTGTTGGTCAATCGATTGCCGGATCGAGAGGCGCGCATCGAGGAATTCTTTTTCCGGCCCGCGGCCCAACTCGCCTCCAGGCGATTTCTCTTGGGCGGCAGCGGCTGGGGCGACAAGCTCATGCCGGACAACGTGACCTGGCTGGGCCATGTGCCCACGGCCGATCACAACGCCTTCAACTCCTCGCCGACGGCGGTGCTGAGCGTCAATCGCGAGAGCATGGCTCGAATCGGCCACTCTCCAGCGACGCGCATTTTCGAAGCCGCCGGTGCCGGTGCGTGCATCATCTCCGACGCGTGGGCAGGTCTCGAGCAGTTTTTCGAGCCCGGGCGCGAGATCCTCACCGTCGACGGGGCCGACGACGTCACCGCGTGTGTGGACGCCTTGGATCAGAGGCTTGCGCGGGCAGTGGGCCAAGCGGCCCTCCGCCGTGTGCTCCAGGAACATACCTACGATCGTCGGGCCCAGGACGTTCAGATTGCCATGGGCGTCATGGCGGCTTCATGACTCCCATTACGCCACTGGCGCCCACCGCTCCTGGCGCGCGGTTCGGACCCTCGTGGCGCTGGGTCGTCTTCGGGCTCTCGATCACCTCCTCGTGGGGCAATGGCCACGCGACCACCTATCGTGGACTGCTCCGGGAGCTGGCGGCCCGCGGCCATGACGTGACCTTTCTCGAGTGCGACGCCCCCTGGTATGCGGCCCATCGTGATGTCGCGCCGACAGGCGGCGTGCGGACGGAGCTGTACGTCAGCCTTGGGGACGTGGAGGCGCGATTCGGCGGGCTGATTCGAGGTGCCGACGTCGTGATCGTCGGCTCTTACGTCCCCGAGGGCGCGGCACTCGCCGAGTGGATTCTCGCGAACGCGGCCGGCGTCAAGGCCTTCTACGACATCGATACTCCGGTCACGCTCGCGGCGCTCGAGTCGGGCGCCGGGTGTGAATACCTCGGGCGCCACCAAGTGTCCGAATTCGATGCCTACTTTTCGTTCGCTGGTGGGCGTACGCTCGAGCGGCTCGCGGCTCTCGGCGCGAAACGACCGCATCCTTTGTACTGCAGCGTCGATCCGCGGGCACATTCCCCGGTGGACGCCGAAGCGCGATGGGACTTGGGCTATCTCGGCACCTACTCGCACGATCGCCAGCCAGCTCTCGACCAGCTCATGCTGTCAGTGGCACGGTCACAGACGACCGCCCGCTTCGTCGTCGCCGGTCCGCTCTACCCGTCCACAATCGAGTGGCCCGCGAACGTCGAGAGGTTCGATCACGTTGCTCCCCCCGCGCATGCCTCCTTTTACGCGCGACAGCGCTACACGCTGAATGTGACGCGCGCGGACATGCGCGCACTCGGTCATGCTCCGAGCGTCCGCCTGTTCGAGGCGGCGGCGTGCGGCACGGCGATCATCAGCGACACGTGGGAGGGTCTCGGCGAGTTCTTCACACCTGGTATCGATATCCTCGAAGCCTCGACTGGAGCCGATGTCGAGGCGTATCTTCGCGATATCTCCGACGCACGGCGCGCGGAGATTGGCGCCGGCGCGCAGCGCCGCGTCCTTGCGGCACATACGTCGGCCCACCGTGCGGCCGAGCTCGAGGCTCAGGTCGCGACGATTGTGTCGCCCGAGGCATCGAGGCTCGCGGCCGCGAGACGGACAACGCAAACCACGACATGATGCAAGCCGCGATCCTTCTCGGCGGATCGAACAGTCGTCTGGAACGTGTCTCGCTGCCCGCCATCGGGCCCAAGGAGGTGCTCGTACGCCTCGAGGGGACGGGCGTCTGCGCCTCGAATCTTCCGGCCTGGGAGGGGCGACCGTGGTTCGATTATCCGCTCGACCCGGGTGCGCCAGGTCATGAGGGCTGGGGCACGGTGGAAGCCGTGGGCCAGGAGGTGACCACGGTTGGTCTCGGCACCCGGGTCGCGCTGGTGTCGAGCCAAGCGTTCGCCGAATACGACGTGACGGACGAACGTGCGCTGGTGCCGGTACCTTCGGCGCTCGATGGGATGCCCATACCCGGAGAGCCGCTCGCGTGCGCCGTCAACGCCCACGGTCGCGCCGCGATCACACCGGGCTCATGGGTGGTCATCATCGGCATTGGATTCCTGGGCGCCGTGTTGACGCGTCTGGCGACGCTTCAGGGCGGGCGCGTGATCGCCGTCTCGCGGCGTGCTTTCGCGCGCACGCTTGCCCAGCGGTTCGGAGCGGAGGCCAGCGTCTCCTTCGACGATCCGATGCAATCCTTCGGCGAGATTCATGCACGTCTCGGCGACGCGCTCGCACCGGTCGTCATCGAGGCTGTCGGCACACAAGCGGCTCTCGATCTCGCCACGCGCGTCGCTGGCACTCGCGGCCGGCTCGTCATCGCGGGGTACCACCAGGACGGGCCTCGAGCCGTGGACCTTCAGCAGTGGAACTGGAAAGGGCTCGACGTCATCAATGCGCATGAGCGACAGCTCGAGCGCTATACGGCTGGCATGCGCACGGGCATCGAGCTTCTGGCTGATGGCTCCCTGGATCTTGCATCCTTACTGAGCGCCCCGATCCCGCTCTCGCAGCTCGATGAAGCGTTCAGGCTGGCCGTCGAGCGGCCGGATGGCTTCGTGAAGGCAATCGTGGATCTTCGAACCCGGTGATGAGGCCACGCGTCGGCTTTCTCGGTCTCGGATGGATCGGACGGCACCGGCTCCAAGCGCTGGCCGGCGCCGATCTCGTCGACGTCATCGCGCTCTGCGATCCGTACGCGGCCTCACTCGATGGCGCCGCCAGGTGTGCGCCGCATGCTCGACACGTCGAGACGCTCGAGGCGTTGCTGGACGAGAAGCTCGACGCCGTGGTGATCGCCACTCCGAGCGCGCTCCACGCCGCCCAAGCCATCCGCTGCTTTGAACACGGCGTCGCGGTCTTCTGTCAAAAGCCCCTCGCACGCTCCTCGGATGAAGCGGCCGCTGTGATACGGGCAGCTTGCTCGGCAGACCGTCTGCTCGGCGTCGATATGTGCTATCGCCACACAGCCGCCGTGCGCGCAATCAAACAGCTCATCCAGGATGAGAGCCTGGGATCGATCTACGCCGCCGATCTCGTCTTCCACAATGCGTACGGTCCAGGAAAGGACTGGTACTATGCGTCGGCGCTTGCCGGCGGCGGCTGCTTCATGGATCTCGGCATCCACCTCGTCGATCAGGTTCTCTGGCTGCTCGGCTGGTCAACGGTTCGCGTGGTCGACACTCGACTCTTCCATCAGGGCGAGCGATGGTGCCGAGAGGCGGGCCGTGTCGAAGACTTCGCGCACATCGTTCTGGAGGGGCCGAGAGGGGCGGTGGCGCGGCTCGCGTGTTCGTGGCGGGCGCCGGCCGGGTGCGACGCACGGATCGGAACGGAGTTGTTCGGTACGGCAGGCGGCGCCCGGGTCTCCAACGTCAACGGCTCGTTCTACGATTTTGCTGCGGAGCGCAGGGACGGCACCAGCGCGACCACGCTTGCCTCGCCGCCAGATGAGTGGGGTGGCCGCGCGATCGTGAACTGGGCACGCGACCTGGCTCGAGGCGGTACGTATCACGCGTCTGCCGCCCATCACGTGACGCTTGCCGGTATCGTGGATCAGGTGTACGCGCACGCCGAGCGCGACACTCGTGAATCTTCGCTTCCCGCATATATCGTCGGCTGACGCCGCTGCGACGTCGTGGCACGGGCTGAGCTCGCATGCCGATCTTGGAGGTATGCTGAGAACTCACGGACATGACGCTGGAAGCCCTGCGTGAGCGCCTCGCAGCGACCCGCCGCAACCTCGACAAAGCCTCCGGCGAAGGCGCAAACGCGCGTGAGCTCGAGCTCGTCGAACTGATCGACCAGGCGCTCGACGAGCTGTCGTTCGCACAACGTGTCGTTGCCGAACATGTCCGCGCGCGCGAAGCGGAGCGGTCGCAGCTCGAGAGCTCGGCCATCGGTCGTCTGATGGACGCCGCCGACGTCAGCTACCTACGCACGACGCTCGACGGCGTCATCCTCGGGGCCTCCGAGCATGCCGCCGTACAGTTGCAGGTCGAGCGTCGCTCTCTCGTCGGGAGGCCTGTGGCCGCATTTGTGCCCGCGTCTCAGCGGCCCGCGTTCACCCTGCGTCTTTCGCGTTTTGTCGCCCTTCGAGGGAGTCAGGATCATTGGCGCGAGGTGCTGGCGCCACGCAACGGCGCGGAGCGCATGGCCGACATCACGGTGGTCCGATCGGATCGGGCGGCCGATGCGTTGTTGCTCTGGTCGATACGCGACGACGATGCAGAGCCGTCGGACCGACCAGCTGAGCGC
>JAIVJN010000404.1 GCA_020200025.1 Acidobacteriota bacterium
CGAGCGCCACCTCGTCGACGAAGAGCATGTAGTCGACCATCTCGTCGACAGCCCCGCGCACGCGCGCCCCTCGGGCATCGTCCGCCGCCGCGCCTTCGCCCGCACGGCTGGGCGAGCCGACGTCGTACGCGGCGTATCGTGCCTCCCAGCCCGCGCGTGTCAGCAAGTTCGTGAGGTGCGCCTGATGCTCGAGGACCAGCAGTGCCACGATGTCGCTGTGTGGCGACGGGTAGCCCTGAGCGTCGAATTGCCCCCCGACCGACGCCAGCTTGGGTGCGGGGGGCGTGTGCTCGGGATCCGCGGCGTCAGGGTGGAGCATCGCCCGATTCCCCATATGCCGTGCGGGCACGCGCGAGCCCGTGACGAACCACCCACCCCACCGATTGCGAATCGGCTCGCGGTGGTCCACGGCGCCGCCGCTCGCGTACTCGCGCTCGTTCTTACGCGGATGCGTGGTCAACACCAGCGGCCCCGGGACGGCCCGCGTGTCCCACGACAGGTGACAACGCAAGCAATTGTTGTCGCGCTGGAACTGAGGCGTCGCCGTCGATGACTGATGCAGGGTGTAGAAGATCGTGCCCTGCCGCGGGTCTTGTGCCGCAAGCTCGAGCACCGAACCGCGCCGCACCCACCCGATGGCGGCCGTGTCGCTGAAATAGACGGCGCGCGGATTGCTCTTGTCGATCATCGCCGCCTGCGAGCTCGTCTGCGAGAAGACGAGCACCTGCGAGTCGACCGCAATCCCCAATGCATCGAGGGCTCCTCGCAGATAGCCGGTCTCTGGATCGAAGGCCAGACGGGCGGCGCCAGAGCGCAGGCGCTCGTTGAGCGCCGACACTTGATCGGTGACGGGACCACTCGAGTAGGCGATGGCGGGATGGTCGCGCGACTGGCCGAATGCATCGGGACGCTGGGCCCGTGCCGCCACGACGCTGACGCCTGCGAGGAGCGCGGTGATCACCACCACCGTGCGGAGAAACATGTCCTTAGGTTCCCTCTCCCGTTTCGCTGCCGTCGTCCGGCGCGCCGCTGTCGCCTTTCTGCATCTGCGCTTTGCTGCGCTGCCACATCCATCCCGCCAGCCCCAGCGTCGTCGCGCCGATGATCGCCTGCTTGATGAGGCGAGCGGACGTCGGGGCGCTGGACTCGCTGATCAGTTGTCGATAGACCTCGGCTTCTGGAGACGTTGTCGGGACAGCCCGCGCACGACGCTCGGGGACGGGCACCCACCGAGTGATGAAGGTGAAGGTTTCGGACGCACAGGTCGGGCACTGTTGGGCGTCGTGAACTTCCTCGCAGTCGTGGCACAGACGAGCCCGGCGGAGCTGCATGTCTCAAGTGTACCAGCCTCTCTGGCACCCGGGCTACTTACGGCGCTGAACGGTTTCGGCCTTGAGCCGCGCCTTGTCGGCGTCCTCCGGACTCCACGCGGTACGCCACGGGTTCCACTGCAGGCCGAGCGCCATGATGCGGTCGAGCAGATTGCCATACGGCACCCCGGCCCGGTTCGCCGACTCGGCGAAGTCTTCCCCTTGCGCGAGTTGTGGGTTCGGGTTGGCCTCGATGACGAACAGCTTTCCTTCCGCGTCCATCCGCAGGTCGATGCGCGCATAGCCAGTGAGGTCGAGTGCGCGATACACCCGCTTGGCGACGTGCTGGATGCGCGGGGCCAGGCCGTCGGGCAGCACCGCTTCCGCCGTGTCGATGCCGTGCCGCTTCTGATACTGCACGCTCCACTTCACGCGCTCGGTGGCGATGCGCCAGGTGTGCTCGGGCATCTGCGCAAACGACATCTCCCAAACGGGTAAGACTTGCAGGCGCGCATTGCCGATGACGCCGACATACAGCTCGCGCCCCTCGACGAACTGCTCCACGATCGCTGCTGTCCCGACACTCTCGTGAATGAACTGCACCCGTTTGTGGAGCTGCTCCTCATTGGCCACGACCGAGGCCTGCGAGATGCCGGTCGACGACTCGTAGAGAAGGGATTTGACGATCAAGGGAAAGCGTAGCTTTTTGGGGAGGATCGGCCGGCGATCGCGCGCCACGACCGTGAAGTCGGGCACCGGAATCCGGTGGTACGCCATCAGCTTCTTGGCCAACGCCTTGTCCCGCGACAAGGTCAGCCCGCGCGGGTTGCACCCCGTGTAGGGCACACGCAGCAGCTCGAGATAGCTGACAACGTTCTGATCGAACACACCGACGTCGGCAAACGCTTCCATCAAATTGAAAACGATCGTGGGTCTGAACTCGTCGATGGCGCGGCGAATGGGCGTGAGGTCGTCGTCAACCGCAATGGCATGCAGATCATGGCCCTGCGCTCGCAGCGTCGAGATTACGTCCCATTCCATCTTCCACGCCGCCGTCGGGATGTGCTCGGGAGCAGGATTGTCGGGCGGGATCAGGCCTTTGTGCACGAGCGTCAGCACGCGCCTCGATTTCACAGAGCCACCCGGTGTTGTCCACTGTGCAGATAGTTCATCGTTTGAACGGTGAGGAGCACCGTGAATTCGTGACGCGCGCGATCCTCGGGCACCGACAGTCGCAGCTTCAGCTCACGTGACCGCGCGATCATGTCCTCGAGCACTTTATCGATCGTGTACTGATAGATCCCCGTCCATTCTGCGACCAGCCGGCGCAAGGGTCGGCGCATGCGACCGAGGAACTGCGCGGCCGTCATGTTACCCGCAAACTCGGGCGCGTCAGAGAACAAGCGACGCAGATCGCGATCGTAGAACTTCGGGTGGTCGACGCCGTAATGCCGTCGCTTGCGTCGATAGTGCTGTCGCAGGGTCTTGCGCATGCGGCGCAGCGGATCCACTTCCTCGACGGCCGCGACGAGCGGCTTCTTGCCTTGCAGCGCGCGCATCAGCGCGTCCATATATTCGAGCTTCTTCAGCGCCGGCCACCCCGCATAGCGCTGTTGCCAGTTGGACTGCGGCGTCAGCCACACGGCAAAGGTCTCGGCGAAGTCTTCGTCGGGATGGCTCTGCGCGTACCAGGGATCCAGATGCATGACGAAGCTCTTGCTGTACGGCTTCGGCGTATAGAACTCGGGATACGCATCAGTGGAGGGGCCGAAGATCGAGCGCCGTTGGCGGCGGCGACGAAGCCTGTGGGCGTTGTCGATGACGTGACCGACTTCGTGTCGCAGGATGCGCATGCACCAGTCGTGCTCGCCGCCTTCGACCGCGAGCATCTGCGCTTTCTCCAGCCGCTCGAGCCGCGGGTGCACCAGGTAGAACGGAACCGCCATGGCCGCCACGCCGTCTGGCGTGAACCATTCGTCTGACAGATAGAAATGCAGCGGCACGCGCAGGGTTCGAGCCTCCAGCTCGGCGCGGAGCTCGGCAATGCGCGGTTCGAGAGCCGACCCTTCGATGCGCAACGGCAGATCGGCGAGTCGAAGGTCGAGGAGCTGCTCATCGGGGAGGTCGGCCCAATCGGCGGGCGCCACGATCGCGGGCATCCCGATGATCATAGCTGGCCCATGGGAGGGCGAAGGGCGCCGCGGCTACCCCGTCCGTCTCACGAATCCGGCCGGCCGCCGAGCCCCACCCGCCAACGCGCGGCGGCATCCCGATGCGTCGGGTCGCCAGACGCGCCTGGGCAACAAGAGACGCTCGAGTGGGAATAAAGAAGAGACGCTCGAGTGGGAATTACGGGGCGGGATGGTAGGGCGCACCTTTACGTGCGTCAGAGCGGGGCGTGAAGGCCGCCCTACCTACCCGTCTGGAGTGAACTAGGGGACTAAAAGCGAAACGTGACGCCTCCAGTGGCTCGCCAGAAGTCAAAGCTTCCGAAGTCGATGTCGAAGTTGTTGGAGACGTCGAAGAATTCGTCGGCGTCGGCAACGCTGCTGCGGAGCAACCCCGCGCCACCAGAGAAATACGGCCGGACCGATCCTTCGTCGCCTCCGATCGGCGCGCCCACGATGACGTTCGCCATCAGCGTGGTCACGTTGCTATCCGAGATCAAGTCGAAGTCCTCGTCGTCGCCCTGAAAGAATTCCGGTGTATATCCGAAGTCGACCTCGAAGCCCACGATACCCGCGCCCATAAAGCCGAGTGATCCGCCGTATGTGAGATGTTCGTTGGTTGCGCTTCCGCTGAACGTCGTGCCTACGAAGGGTGTCAACAGCCAGTCGGCCCGCGCGGCCGACGGCGCGCCGAGCATCGCAGCCGAGACAACGGCCGCGCTTACAATCGATCTCATCCGCATGAACAGTACTCCTCTTCTCGGCGGCGAACTCGCCGCCGAGCGTGCATCAGTGCAACCCGTATGCCGCCTCTTATGGATTCAACACACAAGTCGGCGCGACGTCGCGCACGCTGCTGACGGTCAATTGCTGAATTTCGAGCTTCACCTCTTCGGTCGACGACACGCGAGCGGTCACGTCTTCGCCCTTGCTCCGACCGGCCGTTTCACTTTCGTTCTTCGCCTCGTGCTCGACTTCCTGAGTCGAATTCTTGGCCAGCCTTCCCGTCACTTCTACGCGCTTTCCAATGTGTGACTGCAGGTTGTCTCCGCCGGTGAGCACATACGAGTACGTGTCGCGCGTGCCGGTCGCCACGCGGCCTGCGGTGGCTGAGGCGGGATCGGGGGCCGCAGTCAGCACCACGTTGCCGCTGTCGCCGCTCGTCAAGCAGCCCGACACGGTGACCATGTCCGCGGAGGCTGCGCCAGAGCTTGCAGTCTCAGGACGATCGGATGAGCAGGCTGCGCCCAACAGTGCCAATGTCAGGGACGCCGAGACATAGAGGGGCATGTGTAAGACCACGGTGATTCCTCCCGAAGGTCGCATTGCAGGACGCGCGCCAGCTTTCGCGTGCTGCCTGGCCACCGCGATGCTCGCTGCAGATGAGAGCCACCGAACGCCCATTGTTGTGCCGGGCTCACGGTCGGTCGAGCCACCGCCGTTTACGGATCTGGTCGTCGTGACGTGGAACGTTCAACTCGGCCGCGGGCGTCTGCCGGCATTCGTCCGCGATCTCAGGCGAGGGAGGCTTACCGACGGCGTCCCGGCGTTGCGGTTCGCGATCTTGCTGCAAGAAGCGATGCGTCGGAGCGACGAAGTGCCGGTATTCACAGACGGTTGGAGGAGTGCGAAGCCGATTCGCGGCGCCGACAGCACCGTGGGTGACATCGCCAGCGACGCGACCGCGCTGAGCCTCTCGCTCGTCTACGCGCCCGCCATGCGAAATGGACCAGAGAACCGTGAGGATCGAGGTAACGCCATTATCTCGACCGAGCCCATTCGCGACATCGAGATTGTAGAGCTTCCGTTCTCGCGTCAGCGCCGCATCGCCCTCGGACTCACCCTCGATATCGCTATCGCCGGCGTGCGAGCGCCTCTGCGGCTGATGAATGTGCATCTCGATGCACGTGGCACACGGCTCGGCTTGTTCGGTAGCCCACGGCAGCAACAGATGCAGACGTTGCTCGATTGGCTGCAGCGCCCGGCGTCGCTCAGCTCCATGGCCCGGGCGGGAACGGTGCTGGGTGGAGACTTGAATACCGTGCACGGCGGTTCGGACGAAGTGACCTACCGTGCCGCGCGGCGGTGGTCGGCCAGCCTCGGCAGCCAGGACGTTCGCGATACACATTCCGGCATGGGGCGGCTCGACTACCTGTTCTTCCGACTGTTGCCGGGGTGGACGGCCTCGACCACGCGATCGAGCTCACGATACGGCTCTGATCACCATCCGGTGGTTGGGCGATTTATGCCGCCCACAACACCGTAAGATCCCCGCATGCGCGAGCCTCTCGTTCGGTCGGTGGGTCTGGGTCTCTCGATCCTCTATGCGGCGTTCATCGGCTGGCTCTACGCAGCCAAACCGCAGACGTTCGCCGAAGTGACGGGCGGGCTCGCCTCATCGATCGGTGCCTACGAGATCGACGCCCGGCAATTTGCCGACGGCCTCTCCTTCTTTCGTGCCGATCGTTTTTCGGAGGCACGCGCCGCGTTCGAGCGCGCCGACCCGGCGCACCGCGATGCGCGCACGCAGTTCTACATCGCCTACTCGTTCTATCGTCAAGGATGGGGCCGCACGTATCACGACGATGGGCTCTATCGGCAGGGCCTTGAGGCGGTGGAGCGCGCCATCGCTCTCGCGCCTGGCGGCCGGCTGGTCGTCGATGACGATCCCAATCTCGGCGCGCCCTCGGCCGACGAGCTGGAAGCCGAGCTCCAAGCGGGACTCACGCG
>JAIVJN010000169.1 GCA_020200025.1 Acidobacteriota bacterium
CACCCACACTGCGGTGGCTGTTGTGGTGGATGTCCGAGTCGTACTTCCCGTCCTTGAGCCACATCTCCGGAGTGGACCCGCCGGGGGCGGCTTCTCGAAAATCGAAGGTCGTCGCCTCGCCGGAGGCCGCTCTGTAGACGAGAAACCCGCCGCCGCCGATGTTGCCCGCCGTGGGATGGGTCACCGCCAGCGCCAATGCGGTTGCCACCGCACCGTCGATGGCGTTTCCGCCCTCGCGCATCACGCGCCAGCCCACCTCGGACGCGATGTCGCTGGCCGAGATCACCATGCCGTCGGACGCGCGATATGGTGCAGAGCCCGCTTCGAGCGTCAGGGTGCAGATGGCCAGAGCGAAGACGAGCAAGACGAGGGGACGGCGGCGCAGCGAAGGTTCCGGGTGCATATGCGCGAATTATATAGCCGCGGAGGCGCGTCGCTGCCGCACGAGTCGGACCGGCTGCGGCCGGTAGGACCTCGCTTCGCTCGGTAGGACCGCTCACTTTCGTTCCCGGTGAGGTTCCTGCGCCGAGTTGTCATTGCCATCCCACCGGCCGCGAACCGTCCCACCTCGAAGCGGTCCTACCGCAAAGCGGTCCCACCGCGCAGAGCGCCCCTCGACCAGCTCGGGGTCCTGAGTCGTCGAAGGGCGTGGTCCGGTCGAGCCGCGAAGCGGCGAGCCTACTCGTCCCGCATGGCACCGAGCGGATCTACTTGGGCGGCGCGGCGAGCGGGAAAGTAGGTGGCGGCTGCCGAGACGGCCAGAATCACGACCGGAAGCGTCACGAACGTGACTGGATCGTCAGGCAATCGCGAGCAGCGACTGCTCGACGACCAACTGTCGGATCAACCGTCGGCGCGATGCGCCGAGCGCTGTGCGCACGGCCATCTCGCGCACCCGTTCGACCGATCGACCGAGCATCAGCGTGCCCACGTTGACCGCCGCGAGCAGCAGCATCAAGCCGACCGCGCCGAGCAGAATCAGCAGCGTCGGGCGCACGTCCCCCGTGATCGCGTCTTGCAGAGACGCGACCCGGAGCGTCCGGCCCCAGGCGTCACCACGCTTCAGATCGCGGCGCATGGCCGGCGCGAGCGACTGCAGCTCGCGAGTGGCCGCGTCGATGGGCGCTGCGGTTGCGAGCCGAGCGACACCCTGCGAGAAAGTCGTGCGAAAGCTCGAGGTGCCCGGCTCCCATGGAAGCGCCACCCACACCTCGGTGCCAGGCTCGAAGATCTCGAAGCCAGGCGGCATCACGCCGATGACGACGTGCGGCTCTTGATCGAGGTGAATCGTTGTGCCGACCACGTCGGGCGACGAGGCGAAGCGCCGGCGCCAGAGGCCATCGGACAGGAGAGCCACGCGCGGCCGTCCCGCATCGCTGTCGCCTGGCTCGATCACGCGACCGAGGACGGGGTGGGCCCCAAGCGTTTTGAACAGGTTGTCCGAGGTCTTCGCACCCGTCACCTTGAGCGGCTCGCCGGCGCTGTCGGTGAGCGCCATCAGCCATCCCGCCGCCTGCGCGGCGATTGAGTCGAAGCTCCGAGTGTGATGCCGCCAGTAGTCGAGCTCTTCGTTCGAGACGAACTCACCGGGCCAGAGCGCCACGAGCCGGTCGGGCTGCGGGTAGGGAAGGGGTCGGAGCAGCACGCCGCGGACGACGGAGAGGACAGCGGCGTTGGCGCCCGCCCCGAGCGTCAGCAGAAGGATGGCCGTGAGTGCGAAGCCGGGCCGCCGCCGCAAGTTGCGACCGCCCATGGTCAGGTCGTCGCGTGTCACGGAAGCTTAGACGACAACATGCCGGTGGGCGTTGCCCGGCGGGCGGCATCGCCCGCGCGCGCTATTTTTTCTGAATAGGCGTGTCCGCTCGATTGCCCCACTCTTCCCAGCTGCCGTAATAATTCTGCAGCTTCTGCAAATCGTGGCCGACGAGCGCCAGCGTGAAGAGATCGTGCGACGCGCGCATGCCGATCTGACAGTAGGTGAGCACGTCGTCGGCGGGGGTGACGCCGCGGCTGCGATAGAGGGCCTCGATTTCCTTGGCACTCTTGAACTCCAGCCTCCATCCAACACGGCCACGTTGTCGTGCCCGTAGTAGTTCAAAATCCACCACAAACGCGTGGCGTATATGCCGCCGCGGTCGTCGTAGGCGATGACACGCGTGGAAGGTCCGATGCCGAGCCGCGCCATCAGCGCTTCGAATTCCTGCGGCGTTGGCAGGAAGGTCGGCGGCCGGTCGGCAAGGCGAATTGCTTCGTTCTCGAGGAACACGGCGCCGGGAATGTGCCCTTCCGCATAGCCGGTGCGACGCATGTCTACGAGACGAATGTTGGGCTCTTGCAGATGGCTCGCCAGCCATGCGGCGTCGATGAGCAACTCCGGCCTGGCGTAGCCACCAGCTGGCGCCTGCGCTGCAATCAAGACGGCAAGAAGAGGTCCCATACGGAAAGGATAGTCACGAAGACACGAACTTCACCAGAAAAAAGAAGGCTTCGAGTTCGTCGCGTCTTCGTGGCAATGTTTGGATCGATGTCGTTCGTGCTGCCAATCGTGTCCAAGCTTCCGGATGTAGGCACCAGCATCTTCTCGGTGATGACTCGTCTGGCCAACGACCACGGCGCCATCAATCTGTCGCAGGGGTTTCCGGACTTCGACTGCGACCCCGCGCTCGTCGAGGCCGTCGCACGCGCGATGCGCGAGGGCCACAATCAATATCCTCCGATGCCGGGAGTGCTGGCGCTTCGCGAAGCGATCGCCGAGAAAGTGACACGCTGTTACGGGGCCACCTACGACCCCTACGATTCGGCTTTCTGGTGGCCGCCCGGTGTTCGTCAGCCTCCGCTATCCGGATTACGCCGTGGATTGGGATGACGTACGCCGAAAGATCTCGCCCCGAACACGCGCCATCCTGGTGAACACGCCGCACAATCCGACGGGCATGGTGTGGAGCGCAGACGACATGCACCGCCTGGCGGCGCTCGTCGACGGCACCGACATCCTGCTCATCAGCGACGAGGTCTACGAGCACATCATCTTCGATGGGATCCGGCACGAAAGCCTGCTGCGCTATCCGGAGCTGCGATCCCGTGCGGTCGTCATCAGCTCGTTCGGCAAGACGTTCCACACGACGGGATGGAAGGTCGGCTACTCGCTCGCGCCGCAGCCGCTGCTGGCCGAAGTGCAACGCGTCCATCAGTTCGTCACGTTCACGGTGCACGCGCCGTCCCAGGTTGCGTTCGCCGAGTTCGTGCGGCGCGATCCATGTGCTGCGCAACTGCCCGCGTTCTATCAAGGCAAGCGCGACCGCTTCCTGCAGTTGATCGACGGCTCGCGGTTAGCCCCGCTGCGCTGCGACGGCACGTATTTCCAGCTGCTCGACTATTCGTCCGTTTCCGGGGAGTCCGATCGCGAAATGGCCATGCACTTGATTCGCGAGCACGGCGTGGCCGCGATCCCATGTTCGGCGTTCCTCTACGAGGACACGGGAGGACCCGTGCTGCGCTTTTGTTTCGCGAAGAAGGACGAGACGCTCGAGAAGGCCGCGGAGCGACTGCGGGGGGTTTAGCCAGCCGCCGCCTTTACTCTCTCGGCTACTTCACCGCGCGTCTGTAAATAGACGGCGAACAAACACTTGCGAGATCCCACAATTTTCTTCGCACCCACCAGTCCGCGATGATGACGGCTCGAAGACCGCCGCCTTCCCGCTAAGCTCCGGATCGACGACGGGTTCCTCCACGTGCGACAGCCAGATCACAGCGGTGCGATGGGCACAGTTGTGGGCACAGCGCGGAAATGTCACCTGAAACTCGGAAAGAGATGGGTGAAGAAGCTGAAGACCTATCGTGCCTACAAACGAGAGTCTGGCTGGTGGGTCGCATCGGTGCGCGGCGTGCGTGGTTGTCACACGCAAGGCCGGACGGTCGATTGGGCCCGGCGGCGGATCGTCGAGGCGATGGAGTTGTCTCTCGACGACGCGCGTCGCGCCAAGATCGTCGATGATGTGAGATAGCCTGTGGGCGCGGCACAGGCGGTCCGAGTCTTTGCGATGCTTCGCAAGAGGGCGACGAGGAAGATCGGCGCGCGGCCCAGGCCCGATCGACGGGCGGTATGTGTCTTGCGCGGAGGCCGGCTGACGATGGGCGCCCGTGATGCCGCGCGACTGCTTGGACGGTCGCACCAATGTATGCAGCAGCTCGCTCAGAACAACGGCTGAACACGCGGGCACCTTTCATAATCACTGACTCCGCGCGAGGCCGACGCTGCCTCACCTCCTGCGGCGGCAATCCGGAAGCTCCTGGTGCACGCGGGAGGAAAGGAGCACGCCGCAGCGCCCTGCGCTCAAGGCCTCCGCAGCGTGTTGTCGATGGCATAGTCCGCCAGCAGCGTGCACGCGCCCATACTGGCGAGGGACTCGAACTCGAAGTGGATCCCGCCCCAGATGCGGCTCCTGGCCTCTTCGTCGGCGAGCTGACGGAAGCCGTTGTAGCCGCGCGTCACCGACGGGCCGTTGGTCACTACCCAGGTCACCTGAAACGGCACGTGGTCCTGTCCAAAGAGGCGGTCAAGCAGGCGCGCCTGTGAGGCACTGAGACACGCCCTGTTGCCCGGGTGGCCCGGGTAGGGCGGCGTCGCCAAGAGCGGCGTCCAGTTGGGATCCGCCTCGGTTGCGGGATTACCGTCCCGGTCCGCCTCGCGGATTGCGGTCACCGGCCGCCAGAGCCCGTACAGGAACTTTCCCGTGAAGGATGTCATCAGCGCGTCGTGCTGGGTCATGTTCAGCAACGCAAAGCCCCGCGCCGCGTCCAGGCCGCTCCATCCCCTCGCACGGGCCACGTCGGCTAGCACGATGTTCCAGAGGTTGGGCGACGTCGTCGTGGTGCCGACGCCGTGCCACAGACGTGCCATCTGAGTCTGCTCAGCGGTCCGCGTCGTGCTATCCACGGCGCCAACGGACTTGGTTTCGTTGAAGTCGGTAGCATAGCGCGCGCTCGCGAGCGGCGGCGGGCCCTCCATCAGGAAGCGCCGGCCATTTGCCACGATGAACCCGTCGACACCGGGGTAGTGCGTGAATGTCGCGGCCTGGTTCGCGGGCGGCGTGGGCTTCCAATAGCCAGGAAGACTCGGCAGCACGAGCGGAGGCGGCGTGCGGTTCCAGCCGTCGTTGGCCCGCCGCTCGAGTGTGGCCTTGGCCACGGCGGCGCCCACACGGGAGCCCTCGCGCGCGGCGTCTTCCGCGATTCCGGTCATCGACGCGGCCAGTGCGGCGTCGAAGGTCCCGCGCAAGCTCGGGAGCAGCGCGACGAGCGCGTCGTGCGCGGCCTGGGCCACCGCCGCATCCCGCGAGGCGCCCGGCGCCGGATCCACACGCGTGGCGTACGGTCGGTACATGCGATCGAACGAGTTCGCGGTGTCGAACACGGCCACGCTCACGATGGCCATCGGACGGTGGACGAACACAGTCGATGGGTTGGCGCCAGCCACGATGATTCCGTCGAGCAAGACGCGATTCCACCTGACGACGGTGTCGAGGCTCTGCGCCTGCGCGGCAATGGGGAATACCGTGATCGTGACGAGCGTCAGCCCGACCGCCACGTGTCTGGGGATCATCGCAGTCAGGTACCACGTCAGTTTTCTAGTCATGACGAGCCTCCTTGGCGTCGTTGCACTCGCTGGATTGACGGCGAGGTTCGCGCAGGATGCGGGGTGTCACATCGCGGCGGCAACCTGCAATCCACTGTGCGGCCGTGGCTTACGCCGCGTGCCGTGGATTGCCGTCGATTGCCGTCGGTTGCAGTGGCGCAGACGCGGCAGCTAGAATCCGTCGGATCCTCGGACCTGGAGACCACAATGGGCGAACCGTCCGGCGCTCCGCCGCTCGCGGGGATGCCGCCCGAAGACCGACTGGACTCGTGGAAGGAGATCGCCGCCTATCTCGAGCGCGACGTCAGCACGGTGCAGCGGTGGGAAAAGCGCGAGGGGATGCCGGTCCGCCGCCACGTTCACGAGAAGTTGGGCTCGGTGTATGCCTCCCGATCCGAGCTGGACACGTGGATGCGGCGCCGGAATTCGCGTCTCACGCACGAAGAGACCGAGACGGAGAAGCTGGAAGGCTCTGATCGCTCGACAGCCGTCGATGACGATACGAATCCGATGCTCGCGTCCGTCAAGCTCCCGACCTCGCCATCGACGCCTCGAAGGCGGCGCTTGTCGACGGTCGTTGGGTTCCTGACAACAGGAGCGCTACTTCTGGCAGCAGGGGCGACGTGGTGGCTGGTTCAGCGAACGGACTTCCTCTGGCGCAACCCGCTCGACGACGCGCAGTTCCAAATCGTGACCGATTTCGACGGCACCGAGCAGGCGGCAGCCGTCTCTCGCGACGGGAGATTCGTGGCGTTCGCGTCGGATCGCGTCGGACCGATGGACGTATGGGTCACTCAGGTTGGCACAGGACGGGCTTCTCGCCCGACGGAGCTCTTGTGACATTCTGGGCCCGCGGAGTCGACGGATCCAACGCCGCTGGCATCAGCATCTGGGCGGTACCAACTCTCGGAGGCCAGCCCAGGCCGTACCTGGAAGGCGTGGCCGAGTTCGACTGGTCCAATGACGGCTCGCGCCTGGTCTACCACACGCCGGGGCCAGGAGACCCGATGTTCGTGAGGGATTCGGGCCAACGGACCCAAGACCAGCCGATCTTTGCGGCGGCAGCGGGACTTCACGGCCACTTTCCCGTTTGGTCGCCGAACGGGGCCTTCATCTATTTCGTGCAGGGATCGTTGCCCGATGCCATGGACATCTGGCGCATCAGGCCAACCGGGGGAGCCGCCGAACGGATCACGCAACACAACTCTCGCGTGAGCCACCCCGTCCTGCTGAATCACCGGACGCTGATGTACCTCACCAGCGATAGGGATGGCTCCGGGCCGTGGCTGCACAGTCTGGATGTTGAGCGTCGTGCGCCGCGCCGTCTGGGCACCGGTCTCGACCGGTATACCTCGCTTGCGGCGAGCGCCGACGGTCGACGCCTCGTCGCGACGCTCGCGAATCCAAAGGGAACGCTCTGGCGGCTGCTCATCGCCGACACGCCCGCTGACGCGTCAGCAGCGACTCCCATCTTCTTGACGACGGGGCGTGGATTCTCGCCTCGACTGGGTCCAGGCTATCTGCTGTACGTCTCCTCGAAGGGCACGGGCGACGGAATCTGGAAGCTCGCCGATAGAGCGGCCACCGAGCTGTGGAGCGCGGCGGAAGCGCGAATCATCGGAGGGCCCGAGGTCGCGCCCGACGGACATGCGGTTACGTTCTCGGTCGAGCAACGCGGCAGGACACTGTTGTACGTGATGAACGCCGACGGCACGAACGCGCGGGTTTTGACCGAATCGCTCGAGTTGCGGGGCGCTCCGACGTGGGCGCCTGACGGACAATCGATCACGTCGGCGGCGAATGTGGACGGCACGCCACACCTCTTCCGCATCTCGCTTGACGGCGCGTCCGTTCCCCTGGTTCAAGAATACTCTGTCGATCCCGTGTGGTCCCCAGGCGGAGAATTCCTCGTGTACTCGGGCGCAGACATCGGAACCACGTTCCCGGTGAAGGCTGTGACGGCCGACGCCGAGCCCTATGCCATTCCGAATCTCACGCTGACCCGCGGCGCCAGACGTCTGCGCTTCTTTCACGGGCGACGCGCACTTGTGGCGATGCGCGGAGAGATACGGCACAAGAATCTCTGGCTCATCGATCTAGAGACGGGAGCGGAGCGCCAGTTGACCAACCTGGCGCCCGACTTCAACGTTCGGGATTTCGACGTTTCTCCAGATGGCCGTGAGATCGTCCTCGAGCGCATACAGGAACATTCGGATGTCGTGCTCATCGATCTCGCGCGGCACGATTGAACCGACTCAAAACGATCGGCCTTACTTCAGATGTTTGCCACTACCTACAGTGATGCCGCTCGTCTGCTGGCGTTTCAGCGCCAGCGTACGCATCAACGGTCGCAGAACGCGGGCCGACAATCGCTGGCACGAACGCGCAAGTCACTGACTCTGGATTGGTGTGCCCAAGAATGTGCCCGAACGCGGTCCGACGACCATCATCCGGCACCCAACGCCAACCAAGTTCACAATTAAAAACGGGCCGAAAATATTGAAGGTTCCGCTTCGCGCTCTATAGCCGCATCGCTACGGGAGACTGCGGCGGAGGGATTGGCGGAGGCGCGAAACCCACGAGGCGCTGGCCGTCGCAGCCGTGGTCTCTGAAGAGCTTCACGTGGGTCGGTGACTAT
>JAIVJN010000170.1 GCA_020200025.1 Acidobacteriota bacterium
ATCACGGGACCTCAGTTTCGGGATCAAGTCCCGAGCGATCAAGAACGACGCGAGCCGATGGGCACCCTGCGGCTGGACGTGCAGCCGTCTCGAGTCGCGCAGCTCTACGTCGACGGCTTTTACCTGGGCATGCTCGATGAGGTGAACGGCGAGCTGACGCTCGAAGCCGGCGCCCGCAGGATCGAGATTCGCGCGCCCGGCTACGAAACGATGGCGCTCGATGTGAAGGTTGTGCCAGGCCGTGCGATCACCTACCGCGGGGCGCTCGTCCCGCTCGAGGCGGCTGCTGCCGAGCCGACGTCTCGCCCGGTCGAGGTCACACCCGCTGCGTCAAAGCCGGTCTACTTCATCCCCGGCTGCTACATGGGAAACATTCCACCCAAGGATGCCGGGTTACCCGCGACCTGCGATCAAAGTCGCGTGACAACGTTCCAGCGTTAGCATCTGGTCGAAGGAACGCCTGCCACGCTGACGCGATGACCCCTCGGAATCCGAACTTTCGCACAGACATCGAACGAAGCTTTGCGCGGCAGGGTCTCATGCAGACCCTCGGTGCCTCGCTCTTGCTGGTCGAGCCTGGTCACGTCACAATCGAGATGCCGTTCGCCGACGCCCTGACGCAGCAGAACGGATTTGCGCATGCGGGAGCGTTGGCCGCCATCGCCGACAACGCGTGCGGCTACGCCGCGCTGTCGCTTGCTCCTGCCGATTACGATGTGCTCGCGGTCGAGTTCAAGATCAATCTCCTTGCGCCAGGGCGAGGTGAATCCTTCCAAGCCGCCGCGCATATCGTCCGGGCGGGGCGCACGCTGACCGTGATTCAAGCCGATGTCTTTGCCATCGCGTCGGGTGGCCGCGTCGCCGTTGCCACGCTGCTCGAGACAGCCATCGTTCGACCGATGCGCTCGAACCGAGCTCAGTTGATTTGGTGAGGGTTCCCTGAGCTGGCCGAAGTCGCTGCGGCGAAGTCGCGCCGGACACACGCGAACCAATTGGCCTGGGCTCAGCCGCCGGGTGAGGCCCGTCAATCAGCCCCCTACCGTCAACACCACCTCGTTCGATGCCGACGCGCCGCCGGCACCGGTGGCCATGACTCGTACGAAGTAGACGCCCGGCGCGACGCCCGATGCGGTGGCGCCCGTCACCGACCCGACGGGGAAGGTGCCGACGTTCGACTGACCCGAACCTGTGCCAACGTGGATCACGTACGACGCGGCACCTGTATGGTTCCACGTCAACGACACAGACGATCCGACGACCCCCCCGGAAAGGAAGGGCGCAGCCGGCGCCGCAGTGCCGGCGACGAGCACTGTCACCTCGTTCGACGGTGCGCTGGCGCCAGCTCCGTTGGTGGCGCGGACGCGCACATAGTACCTGCCAGGTGGCACGCCGGGCACGAAAAGCGTGCTCGTTACGGTGTTGAAAGCCGCCATCACCGGCCCAGCCGGCGTCAGGCTCGCCTCCACCCGGTATCCAGGCGGGGGGCCACCGGCCATCGGTGGGCTCCACGAAAGCGATACGTTCGAGCCGTTCAGCGCGGCTTGCAGGTTTGTCGGCGCGCCCGGCACGGAGCCGCCGCCGACCTGCACGAGCAGCTCGTTGGACGCCGCACCCGGGCCGACGCTCGATTGTGCACGGACCCGGACGTAGTACGAGCCGTTTGCCGCTCCAGTGGCGAACGACAGGGTGTTGCCAATGGGGAACGATGCCAGGTTTGCGATTCCCGGGGCGGAACCCGCTTCCACAACGTAGCCCGTCACCGTGCCAGCGGTCGGCGGCTGCCAGGTGAGCGACACATTGTTGCCATTCACCGTCGCGACGAGATTGAGCGGTGCCGCCGGCGGCAGTTCCACTTCCAGGTCCCGCAGGTAGGCGAACCCGTAGCCCCAGGTGTTGTTGGGGACGGCTCCTCCGCGTGGTTGGGCGAACGTTTTCAGGTAGCCGGCGACCTGCGCCGGTGAATAGGAAGGAAAGGCGCCCTTGACGAGCGCGGCGAGTCCGCCGACGTAGGGGGCGGCTTGACTCGTGCCAACGAATGCGCCCTTGCTGGCGGTCATGCCCCCGTCTGCGCCCACGATGTCCGGCTTGATGCGACCGTCCGGTGTGGGCCCCAGGCTGCTGAAATCGCGGATCGTCGAGGTCGCATCCCAAGGAGCGGCGCCGACGGCGAGGACACCGGGGTTGGCCGATTCGGCGGGATTGCACATGCTCCCGCCGTCCGTGTTGTACTGCATGGTCGGTCCGGCGTTGAACGTCTGTATCTGCACCCACGCAGGGAGCGGGCCGCCGATTCGGCGCAAGCGAACTGGGAAGGCGTCCGCTCGTGGCGCCGTGAACGACACAAACTCGAGCGGATACTGACCCGGCACACCCGACTGCTGATTGTTGCTGGAGGCGAGTATGTTGCCGCTGACGGGATCGAGGATTTCGATGGCGAGATCGCTCGACGCGCCGGTCCACGAGTCTTGCCACCTCGCCTGGACCTGTACCAGATGACCGTTCACCAGGCTCACACGGTTCAGTTCGTCGACTGGGCTCGCCGAAAACTCGTGATAGGTATTCCCATTGTTGTCCCGCCATGGCCCAAACCACGATTTGCGGTGCTCGTTTCCGGCGGCGATGACGACGACCGCGCCGCCGGCCACGGCGGCGTCCACCGAGCGCAGCGGACTGTTGGCGAAAGGCGAGGTGCCGTCTCCCGGTCCATCCCACGGATAGGCTTGGGCGAAGACGATGACCGAGACGCCCTGCGCGATCATCCAGTCGATGCTCGAGCGAAAGTCGAGCGTTGCGGACGGATCGGCAATGAACAACTGCACGCCCGGGGCGATGTCGAGGATGGACTCCGCCACGGCGGTCCCGTGATTCGCCGTCACAGGGTCGGTGCAGTCGTTGAGATTGTTGGTGAAGACGCCCACGTCGGTGTAGCAACGGCCGATGATGTTGGCAGGGACCTCGGTACCAACCAAGTTGGTAATGCCATGGTAGAAATAGTCGAGAACTCCCACCTTCACGCCCGCCCCCGTCACCCCGCCGTTGATCCAGTTCGTTGCGTTGTGGGCGGCTCGACCCTCACCGATCACTTCCTTGCCCTGCGGGGGAACGATCGCCTGCATGAAGCTGACGGAGGGTTCGGCCTCGAGCGAGGTCACATCGCCCGCCGAGAGATACACCTCGATGACGTGGGGGCTACGGTTGGCTGGTCTGCGGCCGAGCGCCTCGAGAGCGCGTACCGTGGCGCTGGCATCAGACGTTCTGATCGTGACGGCGATGAGATTCCCGCGACGCAGAAAGCCGTCGCCCGTTGAAGCCGTGGGGCGCAGTCCTATACCGCTGCCGAGACCGAGCGCCGCGGTGAGCTCCGAGCTGATCCTCGGGTGAGCCTCGTTCGCGCGATCCGCCGTCGCGGCGTCGGCTGTTGCAGACAGGCGACCGGCAGACGTTCTTGTATCGGCGCCGCTCGGTGGGTGAACGGTCAACGAGATAAGAACAACGATGCTCGCGAGCGTGGCGGATCGATGTGACCAGGTGATCATGCTCATTCTCTCGGCTACCTACGCGGCTGACGTCACCTTACGGCCGCGAACGACTCGCTGCGGATCCCCCCGGTGGTGAGAACAGCCCCGACGCGGCGCGTACCGGCCGTCACTCTCCTCGAGCACCATCTGGAACGCCTCGGGACCGATACTCTGGGCGGGGCCGGATGGATCAGCTGCCCACTCTCAGGACCACCTCATTGGACGTCGCCGTGCCGCCAGCGCCGCTGGCGATCACACGGACGAAGTACAGACC
>JAIVJN010000405.1 GCA_020200025.1 Acidobacteriota bacterium
GAGCCGGCCCCGCAAGCAGCGAGCCGGTCACCAGCTCTCGGCGTGAAATCACGGTCATTCTCCTATTCGATGAGCTCTGGCGTCCTGTGGGGGATTCCAACGCTCGCGGGCTGCGGCAGGCGCCCTGACGCAGCGATCCGCCGGAAGCCAACACCCACCCGCACCCCTTCCGCTGGACCAAGGACCCGGACAATAAAAGTGTACCTACCTACGTGGTTCTACCCAGAGTCAGGTTATTACAACCTGACACTGGGGATTGACCCGCAAACAGCAAGACAGCATGTCGCATTGCCGCACGCGTCGAGATGCACTACCCTACGACGCGATCGAAGGAGGCCCTCCATGTCGGAACAGGACAACGTGCAAGTCGTTCGTGAGATCTTTGAAGCATTCGGGCGCAGGGACATCGGTGCGATGCTCGAACGGTTCCACGATCAGATTACGTGGGAGCCGGTCATGGGGGCCGCCAAGCACGTCCCGATGTCGGGCAAGCGGGTCGGCAAGGAGGCCGTCGTCGAGTTTTTCCGCCTCCTCGACGAGCACGTCACCTTCGACCGTTTCGAGCCGCAGCAGTTCATCGCCCAAGGCGATCAGGTCGTCACGCTTGGCCATTACGAGGGGCGGGCGAAAGCGACCGGGCGCACCTTCGAGGCGGACTGGGCCATGGTCAACACCGTGCGGAACGGCAAGATCACCAGCTTCCGGGAATACGTCAGCACGTCCGCGATCGACGCGGCGTTCGACGCCGCAGGCGTCTGAGACCGTTCGCGCGGGGACGCGTGTGGTTTCGCCCCACGCGAGGCGCGGCCCACGCCCATGCTGAACCGTTCAATGGCCACGTGGGCACGCCGCCTCTTCTCTTCAGCGTCCTCACCGCAGCAGGCGTCGTTCGAAGCGCGGGACGTGATCGCCGAGGGCCTCTTCCCCGTCTGTCCCGCCACTCACGACCTTGGCATTCGACGCCTCTTCGATCTGTCGACGTTGCTGCTCCTTCTCGATTGCCGTCCCGGCGATGTCGTCCTCGATCTCGGAGCCGGCCCCGGCTTCTCATCGGAGATGTTGGCTCGCTTGGGCTACGACGTCGTCGCGCTGGATCCGGACCTCGAGTCGCTCGTACACAACCGCCGGCGTCCGACCTTCGATCCCACACGGATTGAGGGCAAGGTGTGCGTCGTGCAAGGCAGCGCCGAGCGCCTCCCGTTCCGCCGCGAGTCGTTCGACGGCGTGCTCGGGATGAACGTGCTCCACCACGTCGCCGATCTCTCGACGACGCTCTCGGAGCTTGCCCGCGTATTGAAGCCCGGGTGTCGCGCCACGTTCGTGGAGCCCGGCCTGGATCATCTCGCGGCGGAAGAGACCGAACGCGCTCGACGCGAGCACGGCGCAGATGACCGCGCCTTCGACGTCCTCGCGTTCCTGCACGGGACCTGTGGATCGAGGGTGTCCCGGCCGAGACGATGCGCGGCGCGCGTGTCCAGGTCACCGCGCACGCGGTGAATACCGGTGACACGGTCTGGGACTCGCGGCCAAGCCGCCGCGGCGGATTCATCACCATGGGCTGCAAGCTCTTGACGCCGGACGGCCGCCTTGTCGATAGCGTCATCGGGCGCACGTTCCTGCCTCACGATGTGGCACCGAGCGAGCGCGTCAGCGTCGGCATGGGGCTCACGCTACCCCGCCACCTTGCGGTCGGTCACTATGCGCTGGCATTCGATTTGGTCGACGAGCAGATCTGCTGGTTCGCGGATGTAGGGGGCGGGCCCCCGCTGGTGAAGGTCATCAGGGTGCGGTGAATCCGTCTAGTCGGCTTTTCGCCTGCCGCCTGCCGCCTGCCGCCAGCAACTCCTACACGACCGTCCGTGCCAGCGGTCGCTTCGACGAGCCGCCGCTTGCTGTCAGCAACGACTCGGCGGCCTTTTCGATCGCCGCCTCGATCTCCAGAAGCTGCTGGGACTCGCGCGCCGGTGTATCGCCGGCAGCGAGAGCTCGCGTCCGGGCCTCGTCGCCTCCCGCGGCGTGGTCCGCTTCGAGATACCCGAGCACCACTTCACTGACCTCTCTGCGGGTGGCCGCGACGAGGCGAGGGATGAAGCTGACACCGGCATTGTTGAAGAGATAGTTGACAGCGGCGGTCGCAATGATCTCGTTGCGCAATGGGTGATCGCCGAAATGTTGCGCAAAGCTCTGGCGAAGCCGCTCTGGAAAGTAGCGGTCGAGGAACCGACGGGCTGCTGGACTAGCGACGAGCGGCGATTGCAGCACACGAGTGTAGGTCCAGTTCTTCACGCGGCCGAGCACGACGCCCAGGAGCGGCCGCGGAAGGCCTCGGCCGATTGATTGCAAGGCGGCGAGCTCGTCGCGCGTCGGAATGTCATCGTCTACCCGGCTGAGCACGCCCGAGCGTGTCAACTCTTCCACGACGTCGACGAACTCTCCGTAGCGGGCGGCGCTGCGCAGGCCGTCGAGCGTGAGGCAGCGCGCCTGTTGTTCGTTGTCACGCAGCACGAGGTCTGACACCTCGTCGGTCATCTCGCGGAGAATCGCGTTGCGCTCCGCGCGGCTCTTCAACATGCCGGCCTGTACGAGCAGATCGAGCAGGATCTTGATGTTGACCTCATGGTCGGACATATCGACGCCGCCCGAGTTGTCCACCGCGTCGGTGTTGATGAGGCCGCCGGCCGCCCAGAACTCGATTCGCCCCTTCTGCGTGAAGCCCAAGTTGCCGCCTTCCGCGACCACTCGCGCCCGCAGGTCCTTCCCGTCGACGCGCACGCGATCGCTCGAGCGATCGCCAACCTCGGAATGCAGCTCGCTCGACGCCTTCACATAGGTGCCGATGCCGCCGTTATAGAGGAGGTCGACCTTCATCGTCAGAATGCGCCTGACGACCTCCTCGCCGCTCGCCGACTCGGCCGGGATGTCGAGGAGCGCGCGCGCCTCGGGGCCGAGCGGAATTGCCTTCGCCGATCGATCGAAGATTCCACCACCCGGACTGATGAGGGTGGTGTCGTAATCGCGCCAGGTGGAGCGGGGAAGACCAAAGAGGCGCGCGCGCTCGGCAAACGTCGATTCCGGCTCAGGGTTCGGATCCAGCAGGATGTGTTGATGGTTGAACGCGGCGACGAGCCTGGTCGTGCGACTACGCAAGGCGCCGTTGCCGAAAACGTCTCCGGACATGTCGCCGATGCCCGCCATCGTGAACGGCTCAGTCTGGACATCGACGCCGAGGTTGCGAAAGTGCTCTTTGACACACTCCCACGCCCCGCGTGCGGTGATCGCCTCCCGCTTGTGGTCGTACCCGTTGCTGCCGCCCGACGCAAAGGCGTCGCCCAGCCAGAAGCCGTACTGCGCCGACACCGAGTTGGCGGTATCCGACAAGTGCGCCGTGCCTTTGTCGGCCGCCACCACCAAATACGGGTCGTCGCCGTCGTGTCGCACGACGTCTGGCGGATGGGCGATTCTGCCGCCGACCAGGTTGTCGGTGACGTCGAGCAGACCTGACACGAACTCTCGATAGCGCTCGACCAGATATTGGTCGAGCGCCGGTCGCGGCGGCACCGGGACGATGATCGAGTTCTTCAGCATCTGGGTGTTCATCAGACCGAGGACTTCGGTGCGGAAGTCATCGTGGCGATCGCTCCAGCGAATGCCGCCGCGCGCCACCCGCCCGCCGCGCAGATGAATGCCCTCGAGCGCCCGCGAGTGCACATACACTTCGAACATCGGGCGCGGCGAGGTCATGCCTTCCACTTTCGAGCTGTCGACCTTGATCGAGAAGACCGGCCGCTCGGGCCGCTGATAGACGTTGGTGCGAAGCGCCGATTGGATCAAGTTCTCGACGGCCCTGAGAATCTCATCGTCCAGGAGGCTGCCCACGCTCTCGAACGCGCGTCGAGCGCTGTCCTCTGCCTCTTCGATGGCCGCGGAACGGCCCGTCTCGACTGCGGGATCGAACCGGGCGGCGAACAGACGGAACAGCGCGGCCGTCACCTGACTGTTCCGAAGAAGCACGCCGTTGACGGTGTCGGCCGTGTAGTGAGTGCGAATCTGCAACAAGTGGTTCCTGAGCGTCCGCAGGATCTCCACCTCACGCCATTGCAGGCTCTCCGCGAGAATGAGCCCATTCAGGGGGCAGTCGGTCGCGCGCCGCTCCTGCATCGCCCGCAGCGACTCGCGCAGCCCTTCCTCGCCGTTGACCATCGATCGAATGATCGCGGGCGGCGCCTCGATGCGGAGCCGCGACAGGAAGCCCCTGCGGTGATCGGGCAGCGTGAGGGGAATGCTCATCTCGTCCCGCACCATCAAGCCGAGGTTTTGCAAGGTGCGGAGCGTGTCGGTGAGGCCGAGCGGTGTCGGCGAGAACAGCTTCAAGGTCAAGGTGTCCGCGGCATCAGGCAGGATGCGCGTCTCCAGCCGATCTTCGAGCTGCTCCAACCGGCGGATGTCTTCCGGTGTTTCGTGTGCCGGCGTCGATTCCCGGTACAAACCGCTTCGGCTCTCTCGCCGGACGTATTTTCGATAGAGCCGCCGGCCCTCCAGCGGCCCGAACGTCTTCTCGAGCTCGATAGCGACGTGGTCCTCCCAGGTCGTAATCACGCCCGCCGTGATCGCTCGCGCCTTCTCCACATCGATCGGACGCTCCAGTGTCGATTCATCGAAGTAGAAGAGGAGCAGAGCGATGACGCCGCAGTCGGCCCACGTATTGAACGAGATCGGGCCAAACGTTGTCGCCAGCGTCCGCTTGAGATCCTCTTCCGCCTTATGTGAATAGCGCAGATCCGAGAAGGCGATACACAGGGCCCGATAGCCGGCGCCCTGTCGCGTCGTGACGACGATCTCATCGTCGCTCGACATATCCACGACGCGCTCGATGATGTCCTTGAGCGACGCCACATCGCTGTAGAACAGCTCCCGCTTGGGGAAGCGATTGAACATCGCGCGCATTTCGCGCGACACGTGCGAGCCAGCCACCGTACCGCTTCGCTCGCGAATCCACGCGAGCTTGTCGGCGAGCAGCGGCATGTCTTCGGCTTTGGCCGTAAAGGCCCCCTTGGCAAGGCGCCCGAGCATCAACGTGGCCGACGCCAGCGAGCCGTCAACACCCCATTCACGGATCACGATGTCGTCAACGGGATCGAGATGATGAATGGCGGTCGCGTTCGTGCAGTAGTCGATATCGATGATGCGATCATCATGATCGGCAGGCTGGATATGAGCCTGCTCTTGTTCCATCACGCCCGGAAAGACCACCGGCAACAAGTCTGGATCCTCGAACACACCCAGGGCCGAGTCCTGATCGGCGTGCGGCACGCCGTCGCTGCCGATGTTGTAGTGCAGCATGCCGATCAGCACGTAGTTTTCACGCAGCAGCCAATCCACGAACGCTCGGGCCGCTTCGGCCTCCCCAGCCACGCCGCGCCGGCTGCGCAGCCGAGGCGCGAGATCGCGCACGGCCCGCGTCATCGTGGGAAAGTCCTCGACCGCGAGGAAGACGGTCTTGAGCACCGCGTGCAACTGGTGCTCGATTCGCCGCAGCCTGTCCTTCGCTTCAACCCGTTCCACGCGAAATTGCGTATACACCTCTTTCGAACCATCGTCGTGCGCGCCGCCGAGCCAGACGACGCGCTCCCACTGTCGTCTCGCCGTGAAGATGGGATGGATGGCCGAGAAGACGCGGAGCCCTTCCTTCTGCAAGTAATTCTTCAGGCTCTCGAAGATGAACGGCGCGTCTGGTGTGTGCGTCTCGATGATCGTCACTTCATCGGCGGCAGGCGGATTGCGCACCGACACGTGCAAGCCGGGCAGTCCTTTGTAGAGCTGCACCGGAGGCGTCATCGTGCGCGCGACGAATGTGAACGCCTCGCGAATCCGGTCGGCGAGCGCCGCCGGAGGCACCTGCAACGCAAGCGAATCGGGCATCGCCGCGAACGTCACCGGGGTGAATGCCGCCAGCAGCTCGCCATCCCCGGGTGCAGCTGTCACTTGCAGGATGTTCTGCAATTCCGCCAAGACGCTCGCGCGGCGTTCAGGGTCGACGGTGATCATACGGTCTCCGCAGGGTGGCAGGTCGATCGTGATCGGGGCAATCGAATGCTATCCCGCAACGGTCCGGTGCGGAAGCCTCTCGGGTCAAGCGGGTGAATCGAATTCCGCCGGGATTCTTCTCTGTCTCAGCGGCTTGGCTCTCTCTTGACCTGCGTCAACATGACGAGCTGCGTCCCGTAGTTTTCGAGGACGATGGCGTTGTTCCTCTTGTCAGGAATGATCTTCGTTGCTATCGACATCTTCCCTTCACCCTCGCCGTTTGGCTTGATGCGCAACTCGATGAGCGTGAATGGATAGTCGATCGATCGCGGGCGGTTGCTCGCCTCCCAGAAGCTGATGTATCGATCCGTGGCGAGAACGATGCGGTCACCGCCCTCGTCGGCTGGCATTCGATTCGCGAAGCGGAGATCATAAGCGAGTGAGTTGGGTGTGCGGATGTAGCCAGTCGAGGGCATGCCCTGCAGGACGTCCAGAAGCTTTTCAGGTCCCTGTTCGACGAAGGTGGTGAGCAACTTCTCGCGTTCAGCAGCAGTCGACCAGCGATTCACAGCAATTTCGACCGTCCCCGCTCCGGTAGGCGCTGTCGTGCTATCGAGGTTGACGGCAAATGCCGTGAACTTCACCGGGGCGTTGTTCGTCTGCGCAGCGGGCAGGGCCACGACGAGCATGACCAGCGCGACAGTCAGCGCGCACGCCCGAGGTTGAAACGCATATCTCGAAAACATCACGACCTCCTTTGCTCGACGTACCTGAAACAACTCGCCACTGTGCCATTGTGCTCCATGTCGTGTGATGCAACTCGATCGCATACAGTGTCGAGCAGCATCGACTGCAGACCGGCACGACGAAGACCAACCCGCGGGCGGCCTCGCGATAGGGCGCTGCTCTCCCGCCGCTTGCCGGGAGCTGAACGCACTACAGGCCGTAACAGCCCGTGGTGAAGTCCCGGCGAGCACCGCCCTTCGACAGGCTCAGGGTGTCCCGAGCTGGTCGAGGGACGAGACCGGCAAACGCCCCCCTGGCAAGGCGCGACGACTGAGAAGATCCGGTCATATTTGAAGGAGCAACGCAGCCCGCGGGGATGGATCACCAGTCGAATGCCGGCGGGACTTTCACCACGGGCTGCCAGGGGCACGGTTGAACCAACATCCAAGACTCACTGGAATCGGTCTCAGCGGACCAGAGG
>JAIVJN010000406.1 GCA_020200025.1 Acidobacteriota bacterium
CGGGCGCTTGGCGCAGACAAGTTGCGGGAGCTCGTGTATCTCCAAGGGGGAGAACCGGTCTTTACGCTCGACCCGGCGATCGACCCGACGACGTTTCCGGACAATGTCCTCGATCGTTATTCCGCGTTCCGAGACCCGATTCAATTCCGTCCCGAAGACGTCTCGGCCGATGTCCGCGCCGAGGCGACCGCGCCCGGCCCACCAGCCCTACCCGCCCAACCAGCCCCACCCGCGCTATCCGACCCACCAGATTCGAGAGACGTTGGCTCGAACAACTGGGTGGTGGCCGGTTCGCGCACGCAAAGCACGTATCCGATCCTGGCCAACGATCCCCATCGGATCATCTCGGTCCCCTCGCTGCGCTATCTCGTGCACCTCGTGGCGCCGGGATGGAACGTCATCGGGGGCGGTGAGCCCGTTCTCCCGGGGGTCTCGATCGGACACAACGAGCACGGAGCGTGGGGCCTCACGATTTTCGGCAACGACAACGAGGACCTCTACGTCTACGAGACGAACGCGGCGAACCCGCACGAGTATCGCTATCGCGGTCAGTGGGAACCAATGCGCGTCGTCACCGACGCGATCCCCGTCAAGGGCGAGCCACCGGCCAAGGTCGATTACAAATACACTCGGCACGGTCCCGTCCTGTTCGAGGATCGGGCGAATCGCAGGGCCTACGCGTTGCGCGCCGCGTGGCTCGAACCGGGCGGCGCCCCGTACCTTGCCAGCCTGCGCATGAATCAGGCACGCAACTGGGAAGAGTTTCGCGAGGCCTGCGCGTACAGCCGGATGCCGGCGGAGAACATGGTGTGGGCCGACCGCCGTGGCACGATTGGATGGCAAGCGGCCGGCATCCAGCCCCTGCGGAGAAACTGGAGCGGTCTCTTGCCCGTGCCGGGCGACGGGCGCTACGAGTGGGACGGGTATCTGCCGATCACGGCGCTGCCGCACGAGGTGAACCCGGCGCGAGGTTTCGTCGCCACGGCCAATCACTATCTCTTCCCGAACGATTACCCGTATCCCGAAGCGATGCACTACACGTGGGCCGACCCCTACCGGGCGGCGCGGATCACCGAGATTCTCGGCTCGGGCCGTCTTTTCAGCGTGGCCGAGATGACGCTCATGCAGAACGACAACTTGTCGCTGCCGGCTCGCGCGCTGGTTGCGCTGCTCCGTGATGCAGAGATCGAGAAGGCGGCATCCTCGCGCGCGCGAGACGAGCTGCTCGCGTGGGACCACGTGCTCGACCGCGACTCGCCGGCTGCCGGTATCTACGCGATGTGGCAACGGCGTCTCATCGTCAACGTTCGCAATCACGTGGTTCCGGAAGCGGCGCGCCAGGCGGTCGCGAGCGGCCTCATCTCTCTCAAGCGCATCATCGACTGGATGCACGCGCCCGATGGACGCTTTGGCGCTCGTCCCATCGAGGGCCGGGATCGGCTCCTCGTACAAAGCCTCGACGAAGCAGTGGCCGAGCTGACGAAGCGCTTCGGCCCCGACATGGCCAAATGGGTCTACGGCCAGGCGGCGTTCCACCATGCGCTCATCAGACATCCGCTGTCGCCAGCCGTGAACGTTCAGATGCGAGCACGGCTCGAGGCGGGGCCGCTGCCACGTGGCGGGGATGGCTCCACGATCAGCGCGACGGGGAACTCCGACAACCAGACGTCGGGCGGATCGCTCAAGATGATCGCCGACACTGAAGACTGGGACAATTCCGTCGGCCTCAACACTCCCGGTCAGGTGGGCAATCCGGACGACCCGCACTACCGCGACTTGTTCGAGCTGTGGGGCCGCGGCCGCTACTTTCCGCTCGCTTACTCGCGGGCGAAGGTGGAGTCGGTGCGGGAGCAGACGACAACGCTACAGCCCGCGACGCGGTCCACACAGCAGTAGCAGTCAAAGAGACAAGACGAAGGACACGTGTTGTTCTTGTCTTGCGCTCAATCCGGGTTCGGTAGCTCGACCCGATAGCGCTCGCGCAGAATCCGCAAGTGGTGGGCAGCGTGCCCGGCGGTGATGAACGCCAAGGCCCGCACGCTGACGGGTTTGCCGCTGGCGGTGCCGATGCGGCCGAGCGAGAACTCGTCCAACCCACGCACCAGCGCCAGCGCCGATTCGCGAATGGCGACGAGCTCGGCGCCCAGCGCGCCGATCTCACGCGTGTCAGCGTTCGACGTGTTGGCGTACTGGTTCTCGTCGAAGCTTGGCAGCGGGGTCTCGTCACTTCGCGCGATGCACAGGAGCCGGTAGGTGAAGATTCGCTCGGCGTCGGCCATGTGGCCCACGACTTGTCGTACGCTCCACTTGCCGTCCGCGTAGCGGAAGCTCGCCCGCTCGGGAGTGAGGCTCTCGATGGCCCGGAGCGCTGGCAACTGGCGCTCCAAGGCGACAACCGCGTCCCGCTCGTGCTCGACCGCCTTGACGTAACCGGCATAGAAGTCGGCGTACTCGCCGGGCTGGGGCCGCGAGATGAGTGTGGCCATGAGGTCAATCTACACTACGTGCGCAGTGGGCAGTTCGCCGTTTGCAGTTCGCCGTTCGCCGTTCGCAGTTCGCCGTTCGCAGTTGACATTTGAAATTCGGACGTTCTAACCCGAAAATTGTTTCTGCCGCCTGCCGCCTGCCGCCTGCCGCCTGCCGCCTGCCGCCTGCCGCCTGTCGCCTGCCGCCTGCCGCGGCCTACCGAGCCGCTTCCGTGGACCCACCGTAGCTCGCTTTCAAGCCGCGCGAGCGCAGGTGGGCCGCCTGCCGGTCGGTGTTAGGCAACCGGGTTGCCCTGGCGAGTCACGAGAGCAACCCGGTTGTTGACCCGGTTGACCACCAGTCCGCCGACGCGGATGCCCGCTTCCTCGAGCTGAGCGAGCGCGCGCGCCGTTTCCTCGATGGGCAGGCGTTCGGGAATGAGGACCAGCACGAATGCCGTCTCGCGACCGCTCATCAGACGCGCGCGCAGCTCGCGCAATCGGTCCAGCCGCTCGGCCAGCGAGATCATGATGGGATCGCTCCGGTCGTCCTGCTCCACGCCGAGCATCGCTCGCCGCGACCGCGACAAAGCGCGAATCCACGCCTCCATCAGCTCGGGCATCCGGATCAATCGCAGCGTGTGGCCGGTCGGTGCCGTGTCGAAGATCACCAGATCGAATCGATCGTCCTCCCCTCGGATGAGTGCGCCCATGCGATCGAACAGCGCCACCTCCTCGGCACCCGGCATGGTGGCTGCCAGGTCGATCTGCCGGGTGGCTTCCTTGAGAATGGCATGCCCGAACAGTCCCGCGATGCGCGCCTTGACGCCGTCGAGATATCGCGTCGCCTCGAGGGCGGCGTCGATCTCGAGCGCATGCAGTCGCGGCGCGATCTCGAGGGGCTCCGCGCCGATGGCGCACTCGAAGATATCGCCCGTGGAATGTGCCGGGTCGGTCGATACGAGCAGTACGCGTTTGCCAGCACGGCTGGCCGCGAGCGCCATCGCCGAGGCACAGGTGGTCTTGCCGACGCCGCCCTTGCCACCGAAGAACAGGACCTTGCGATTGAGCAGTGTCCGCATCAGCAGCAGGGCAAGTTGCCGAGCGGCGAACGATCCATGCCCATGCGGCGATGCCAGATGTGGAACTGGTCAAGGAGATAGGGATAGACGTCGAGCAGGTAGAGCGTCGCCGGGTTTGGCAGTCCGACGATTTCCATATAGCAGAGCAGCAGGAACAGATCGTTCAGCTCGCCAGCGCGTCGCCGGAGCTCGCGCTCGTACTGGCCGTACGCCACCCCGTGCATGAAGTCACGGAGATTCTTGCCAAAGCCCACGGGACGATCATACGGTAGTCGCCAAGGACAACACGAAGAACACGAAGAAGGTCTTCTGAGAAGCCCTCAATAGCTATTCTTCGTGACCTTCGTGATCTTCGTGTTGTCTTCCGCTACATGTTCAACCAGTACGAGAACTTCACTAGGAACACGTTGTGTGAGGGCAGGCCAAAGATCCCGCCAAAGTCGCGGTCGAAGCGGAAGTCGCCGTCCTCGCCGTCTCCTTCCCGCCGCTGCTGCCAGACGATGAAGAGGGCCGAGCCGGGCTTGTACTCCCAGCGCAGGACGTTCGTGGTGCGGAAGGATCGGATATTGAAGTCGGGCTCGTCTTCATACGCATACGGCTGGTAGCGCTCCGTATACTTCGTGGCACGCCCGTTCGTGACCTCGCGCAAGTTCGTGTACGCACCCGTCGAGACGAACGGCTCCGCATACGACTGGATCGAGAGATTGGGCGTCAACGTGTAGTTGACGCGGAATGTCATCGCGGCCGTGCGCTGGCGAATGCGGCCGAATACGTAGTGCGGGGTGCCAATGGTGTCTTCGACGTTCTCCACCCACTGAGCATCATCGTTGTTGATGTTGTAACGAATGCCGGTCGAGATCGAGACCGTGCCGTTCGGGCGCCACGTGATCCGCGGCTGGATGTTGTGGCGCGAGGTCCCGAGACCGTCGACCTCGTGGTAGCCGTTGTATCCAGGAAAGATGGAGCGGCGGTCATCGAGGTCAGCGTAGTACCAGGTTGACACGTTGCGATTGCCACGCACCGCGGGGCCGCCCCGCGTGACCCGATCGCGCATGGGCGCGGCGTTGTAGTTCACGCCGGTGCCGATGCGGTAGTTGTTCTGAAACACCCAGTGCATGTTCACATTGGCGCCGGACCACAGCCGGTCGCCGTCGAAGTTCCAGCCCGCGTACTGGTTCAGGTTCCAGCGGAACGACCGGACGTACTGGCCTGGCGTGTCGTTGCGCACCTGCAGCCAATGGCTCATGAAGCGCTCGTCGGCGCGCCGCTGGAACCCGAGATCGTTCATGTCGAAGCCGGGACTCTTGTAGCCGTAGTAGGCGCTGAAGCGCGTCCGCTCGCCGCCGATCTTGCCAAATGACGCGGCGCCCCCGTGGCCACCGAGCGACGAGGCCGACTGGTCGACGTCGAGGTGGCCGGCGTCGGGGCGCTGGAAGGCGTGGACGTTGTTCTCCTGCAATTGGGTGATCGCATCGGTGCTACCGGCCAAACGGCTGCCGGCCCAGAAGCCGCTGACGCTGTAGTTGCGACCCACCCGCCAGTCGTAGTCGACGCCGCCCGTGTATGCGCTGTTCGGGAGGAAGTCGACACCGTCGGCGAGTCGGCGGTTCGTCGATGTCGCCATGAACCCGAGATTCGACTGATTGGCGAACTCTCGCCGAGCGCGCAGCACGGTGTAACCGGTGAGCGGCTCGACCATCTGTGTCGTGGTCGGACCGACGGCGCGCGCGATCACCGCCGTCTCGTCAGTGGTGACGGCCGACAGCGCGCCAACCGAGAACCGTCCGACGCGCCCGGTCAGCTTCGCCGCGCCGATGATGGTCGCCGCGTCTGGTGAGGCGACGTATTCCCCGTCCACCGTGTCCACCTCGCCTTGCGGGGCGCGACCGATGCGGCGCGAGTAGAAGAGTCCGGTGCAGTTGCCGTCGTTGCAGTCGATGTTGAACTGGAAGGTGCCCGAGCCCTCGACGAAAAACGGCCGGCGCTCGGCAAAGAACGATTCGAACGCGTCGAGATTCACGACCGCAGGGTCGGCCTCGACCTGACCGAAGTCGGGGTTCGCGCTGGCGCTGAGCGTCAGGTTGGGGCGGACGGCATACTTCACATCGACACCGAGCGAACCGCCCGGATCGGTCGCCTCAATCGCGGGCGTGACGTCCTCTCTCGGCGCCGTGGCGAGCCGACCGACCGAATACGGCGAGAGCTCGAGCTTCTTCGGCGTCCCCGTGAGCGTGAGGCCTTGGATGTCGGCAAACGACGAGACATAGCCGTTCGCGCTTCTCGGCAGGAGCGGCCACGTGGACGTCTCGGCGAGACGTCCGATCTCGCGAACGACGGCGAAGCCCACCGGCGCGCCGCCCACCTCGCTGAAGCGAAGCTGCGAGAAGGGAATGCGGAACTCCGCTCGCCAGCCGGTGGCGTCGCGCCCGACTTCGACGTCCCACACCGCATCCCAACTGTCGTCGTTGCTGTTGTCGTTGAACCAGTAGCGATCGTGACGGACGCCGGCAGGGTTTACGCCAAACTCGTACGCGGTTCGCCGATCGTGATACGAGTCCACGATCACCCGGATCCAGTCCGAGGGGGAGCGCTGATCGCGGCGGGTCAAGAGCCCGACGATCTGCGATGCCTCGGTATCGAAGGCCCGAACCGCAACATACAGGGCGGTGGCGTCGAAAGCCACGCGCACTTCGGTCCGCTGGCTTGGTGCGGCGCCTTCGGCAGGCTCACGTTGCACGAACCTGCCGTTTGCCGCTTGCCGTGTGCCGTCATACTCCCTTTCCCGCCGTCCAGCTTGCGAGTCGCTGCTTCTGCTCTTCGCTCGCATCCGGAACCACTTCCAGCCTCCAGGCTCGTCCGGGCTCGGTGCCGAGCGTCACGGGTATGCGGGTCAGTCGATCGCGCCGGGCGACGAGCACCGTCACGGTCTCACCCGGTTTGTACTGCTCCAGGCGCGCAGTGAGACCATCGGCGCGCACACGCACGTCGTCGATCGCCAGGATCTCGTCGTCTGCATTCAACCCTGCGTCATGAACGGGCGTCCCACGGCGGATCTGCGTCACGAGTAGCCGTCCATTGTCGGTGCGGGTGGACATGCCCAACCACGCGCGCGGGTTCTTGCCATCCAGCGGACGGAAGCGCAGTCCAAACCACGCCAGCGACTCCGTGTAGTCGAGCTCGTCGGTCGTCTCGATTACCTGATGGAACCAGGGCGTCAGATCGCGCCCGGCCACTTCGCTCATCACCTTGTAGAACTGCTCGAGCGTATAGCCCTTGTCTCCCGCGTAGCGCTGATAGGCGAGTTGCATGCCATCGTCGAGCGATTTCCTGCCGTTGGTCGCCGCTCGGATCTTCGCGTCGAGGAGGAATGCGATGACCGCACCCTTCGGGTAGTAATTGATCGAGGTATTGGCGGTATTCTCGTCCGGCCGGTACTGTTTGATCCACGTGTCGAACGAGGCCATCGCCACGGGCGTGACGAGGCGGCCCGGTGTGTTCTGCACCGATTCGATCTGGTTCGAAGGCCGCACGGGACTCCTGCTGCGGACGCGGCTGCGCCCCGGGCGGGATGCGAGTGCGACCGGCGTTGTCGACGAGCTGCGACACATCCTGCCGCCGCTGCGGCGGCGGTTTC
>JAIVJN010000407.1 GCA_020200025.1 Acidobacteriota bacterium
GATCCAGACGCTGCCAGCCCCCGCCGCTCGGGCCGCGAGCAGGCTCTCGCGGGACACCGCGGTAAGCGCCGCGGCGCGCGTGAGCCGCGCGAACTGCGGTAACGCGTAAGCGGCGACCGCCACGATCGTGCTCACGTCGCCCGGCCCTAACACCGCGATCACGGCAATCGCCATGAGCATCTCAGGAAACGCCAGCAGCACGTCCATCGCCCGTACGAACACCGCGTCTGCGGCGCCGCGATACCACGCGGCGGCGAGCCCGGCCGCGACCCCCGCCAGCAGCGCGCCGGTCACGGCGACGATGCTGATGAGCAGCGACACGCGCGCCCCGAAGAGCAGGCGACTGAGCGTGTCGCGTCCGAGATGGTCGGTGCCGAGCGGATGCGCCGCTGACGCGCCTTGAAGGTTCTGCGACAGATCGACCGCCAGCGGATCGTGCGGGGCCAGCCACGGCGCCACCAGCGCGGCGGCGCCGACGACGGCGAGCAGGCATGCGCCCGCCATCGCCGACGGATTCGACAGAAATCGCGACCGCGCCCGATGCGTCATGTGCGCAGCCTGGGATCGAGCACTGGCGCCAGCGCGTCGGTCGCCGCGTTGACGAGCACATACAGTGTGGCGACGACGAGCACGCCGCCTTGAATCATCGGAAAATCGCGCGCGATGACGGCGTCCACCATCATGCGTCCGACGCCGGGGATGGCGAACACGCTCTCGACCAGCACGGTCCCGGCGAGAAGACCGCCAAAGCGAAGTCCGACGATCGCGGAGATCGGCAGCAGCGCATTGGCTAGCGCATGACGAACGATGACGCGTCGCTCCGATACGCCCTTCGCGCGCGCCGCACGCAGGTATTCGTCGTGCAGGACATCGAGCAGCGCCCCGCGCGTCAACCGCGCCACGAGGCCTGCCGACTGCAGACCAAGGGTGACGACGGGGAGCACGAGGTGCGCGGGAGTGCCAACGCCAATCGACGGCAGCAGGCCCAGCCACGCCGAGAACACGAGCATGAGCATGAGTGCCAGCCAGTACGACGGCGTGGACACAGCCAGCAGCGTGACGCTCATCACCGCCGGATCCAGAATCCTGGCCACGAAACCGCCCGCGCTGGCGCGACTGCGCGATACGGCGGCTACCGTTCCGGCCACGAGGCCCAACACCGTCGCGACGAGAATGCTCCATCCCGCCAGCCGCACGGTGTAGGGCAATCGCATGGATGATGAGGAAGACGAGCAGCGACACGCCCAGCAGTACCGGGACGGTCCGTCCGAGCAGGGCACTCAGCGCAGAGCGCATCGGCGCCGAGGTCGCCATCAGCTCCTGCACCGGTCGGTTCTCACCCAGCACTTGCCGATGGCCCGTTGGCATTGGCCACGCAGGTGAATGGGGGAGTAAGGCTGTGCCGGATCAGTGGACCACCGCGCGTTCGAAGGTGACAATGCCGAGCGGAGAGGGTGACACGTTGCTGACCGCTTTGCGTGTCGCCACGATGTAGAAGTTGTCGAAGAGCCACACCGCGCCGGGATCTTCCAGATACACGATCTCCTGCGCGCGCTTGTAGAGCGCCTGACGCTTGGCCGCGTCAGTCTCGCGCATCGCGGCCTGAATCACGCGGTCGAACTCGGCGTTCGAGTAGTAGCCGTAGTTGTTCTCGTTGGTGGGCGCCGTCTGGAAAATCGGGCGCAGCCCCCAGTCGGCGTCGGCCGTCGAGGCGCCCGCGCCCATGATGAAGATCTCCTGCGGGTTCTTCTCCGGCGGCAACCCCGCCCAAAACTGGACCATCGTCCCCCAGTCGTAGACCTGAATGGCGGCGTCGATGCTGACCGCCTTCAGCTGCGCCGCGACGGCTTCCGCCAGCTCGACCCCCATCGGATAGCGCGGCGTCGTGGCAATGCGGGTTTTGAAGCCGTTGGCCAGGCCCGCCTCGCGCAGCAGCGCCTTCGCCTTCTCCGGATCGTGAGGGATCTCGCCGAGGTTGGCGTAGCCTCGCATGATCGGCGTCAAGGCGCTGGTGGACGCCACGGCGAAGCCGGTCATGAGCTGATCGACGATGGTGCGTCGGTCGATCGCATACGAGACCGCCTTCCGCACACGCACGTCGTCCAGTGGCCTCTTGGTGAGGTTGAAGCGGAACTGCTGCGCGCCTATGCTGGGCGTGCGGATCACCGTGACATTGCTGCCGGCCTCGAGGCGCTTCAGATCTGGCGGCGGCACGCGCGAGATGATGTCGACGTCGCCGGATTCGAGCGCGAGGACGCGCGCTGCGCCTTCCGGAATGGGCCGGTAGATCAGTCGGCGCGTGGCCGGCGCGCCCCGCCAGTGGTCGTCGACCCGCTCGAGGACGACTTCCTGATCCTTCTTCCAGCTCACCACCCGGTAGGGGCCGGTGCCGGAGGTGGCTGCGGCACTCCGGCCGAAAGTCGCGCCGTACTTCGCCGCCACCACCGGATTCACGATCGCCGATGACACATGCGCCATCGTCGGCTCGAACGCGCCAAATGGGTACTTGGTGACGATGCGGACCGTATGCTCATCGACTGCCTGGACGCGATCGAGCATTACGAAAAGCGGCAGCCGCTTGTGCTTCTGCACCGGGTCGAGGACACGCGCGAAATTCTTCTCCACTGCGGCGGCGTTGAATGGCGTGCCGTCGTGAAAGCGGACGCCGCGGCGCAGATGAAACGTCCAGGTCACGCCATCCGACGCGACGCTCCACCGGTCGGCGAGCCGGCCCGCGATTCTCATCTGCTCGTCGAAGCCCAGGAGGCCCTCGAAGACCATCTGGATGACCTGATCCGACTCGGTGTCGGTGGTGTTGTGCGGGTCCAGCGTGGTGGCGTCGGCCGGGGCCGAGAAGATCAGCGTGTCGCGCGGGGTTCGGTCGCCGGTTGGCGGGGCGGCCGTGCAGCCGTCCGCGGCCGCGGCGAGCAGGACGGCCATCAGGACACGGCTCGCCGTTGCCGTAACAGAGCTGTCCAAACGCGGCGTCATTACGGGCGATTATGGACCGGTCTCAATTTTCAACTTCGAAATCTGCGGATCAGGTGTGATCTTGCACCTCGATTACGGCGAAGGACTCCCTTCCACGCGCCCCACGTGGGGTTCGATCGTGCCCGACGTTTCGTGCTTGCCGTTGCGCCCCCGCGCAACGATCGCGGCACGCCGGCACGAGAGTGCCATACTGTGGGCAGTCGTCGAATCAGCAACCAGGCACGACCGGGCGCCGCCCCGCGTCGTTTCTTCCGTTTCGTTGCGCGCGGCTCGCATCGGAAACGGCCAACCGGAGGCCGAAGATGAGACAGTTGCCCCGTCGTCGCCGATGGCTCACCGCCGGCGCGGCCAGCATCGCCGCGTGCGTGCTGAGTATCGCGGCGTTGTCAGGCCAGGACGACCCGCTGCTCAAAGGCGAACCACTGACAGAGGTCATCGCGCGGACGCAAAAAGAGAAGCCGGCGTTCGCGAAACGCCAGCAGGATCTGTTGAACGCGCGATATGACCTCGCGGACCGTGCCGCAACCGGCGTGACGATGACCCGAGGCAAGGTGGTGCAGGATGGCGTGCGCGTGAAGCTGCCTGCCAACATGTCGTGGGAGCAGCTCGCGGCGCTCTCGCCCGAGGAGATCAAGAAGCGGAATGCGTGGCCCGCCGGCTTCCTGCCGCTCCCGCACCCCCACCACGAGGCGGGTGGGATGATCTTCCCGAAGCTGCTCATCGACGAAACCATCCGGCAAACGGCGCGCGATCTGACGCGGTTCGACCTCGACTTCGACCTTCCCGATCACCTCATTCCGGAATTCCCGGCGCCGGTGTTCCTCGTGACACGGCCCGATCTCGGGGACGTGTCGAAGGGCGAACTCATCACGCTCGACAACTTCGAGCGGCTGTTCAAGGAAATCCTCAACCCCAAGCAACTCGAGGGACTGCGGTTGCTCGTGACGCCGTTTCCTCAGCAGCAGTTCAACCTGACCGACGATCGGCGCAGCCTCAAAGCGCACCAGGGTGTGGGGTGCTTCGATTGCCACGCCAATGGCCATACGAATGCCGCCACCCACACCGTCGGCGACATCCGCCCGAACGAGTTCCGGCACCGCATCGATACGCCGTCGCTGCGAGGCGTCGGCGTTCAGCGTCTGTTCGGGTCGCAGCGGGCGCTCAAGAGCGTCGAGGACTTCACCGAATTCGAGCAGCGGGCCGCGTATTTCGACGGCGACCACACGCGCGCGGCTCGCAAGGGGGTCAACCCGTTGGAGCGCGGCAGCCAGGTGCACTTCATGGGAGAGTTCCAGAACCTGCTCGACTTCCCGCCGGCGCCCAAGCTCACCGTTCTCGGCCGCCTCGACGCCGCGACGACGAGCGAAGCGGAGCGCCGCGGCGAAGCGCTCTTTTTCGGCAAGGCGCAGTGCTCGACGTGCCACCCGGCGCCGTATTACACCGACAACCTGATGCACAACCTGCGTACCGAGCGTTTCTACAACACGATCACCGTCAACGGACGAACGGCCGCGGCGGACGGTCCGATCAAGACGTTCCCGTTGCGCGGCATCAAGGACTCGCCTCCCTATCTGCACGATGATCGGTTGCTGACGCTCGATGACACCGTGGAATTCTTCAACCTCGTGCTGGGGCTCAAGCTCTTGCCGCCGGAGAAACGCGATCTTGTGGCATTCCTGCGGGCACTCTAACCCCAGAGCTCACTTGAGTTTGGGGCGCCGACGGCGTCGTACGCCGCAACGG
>JAIVJN010000408.1 GCA_020200025.1 Acidobacteriota bacterium
ATCGTAGCATTCCTGCTAACCATCAGCAATAAAAGGGGTAGACAACCTTTGGCGAGGCTCTCTATACTGTCGGGCGCTCCAGTGAGCGAAGCCCTCTTCCCCGGGGTTTCTCCCTATCGGCTACCCTCGGCGGTTCACTCCATCAGAGGGGGAGGATTCTAGCAATGTGGAAGCGTGACGAGTCGGTCAAGCCGGCTACCCCGCCATCGCCGGCACCTGCGGCGCCAGCCACCGCGCCGGCGCCGACATACCCTGCGCACAGTGAAGTGCGCCAGCCATTGGAAAAGGATGCCAGGGTGAACATCGGAAAGTCGGTTGTCATCAAGGGTGAGTTGAGCGGGAGCGAAGATCTCACCATCGAGGGCCACGTCGAAGGGCGTATCGAGCTGCGCGAGAACGTGCTCACCATTGGTCCGAACGGGAAGATCAAAGCCGAGGTGTTCGCCAAGGCCGTCATCGTCCTCGGCGAGGTCACCGGCAACGTCACTGCGTCGGAAAAGGTCGACATCCGCGACAACGGCTCGGTCGACGGCGACATCACGTCCCCGCGCGTGGCCATTGCCGAAGGGGCGCATTTCCGCGGCAGCGTCGACATGCAGCGCGCCGGTGCCAAGGCCGTCCAACCGGCGGGGAAGCCGGCCATGACATCGCCCGCCCCGCAGCCCGCGGTTGCCGCGGCGGCGCATCAGCCGCAAGGCCAGAAGGTGGGCGCGTAGCTGGAACGGTGTGCTGCGTGGCGGGTGCCACGCTCGCCGCGCAGCAGATGGACCGATGGCCGGTGCGACCCGCGCTCTGACGGATCTCTTCTCTCTGTTCGGCGCGCGGCGCCCGAGCGAGACGACATCGCCTGGCGCGTCGGAGCTCGTGTTGGCCCAAGAGCCGCACCATGCGACCAAAGCGCTGGGGAGGTTCCTCAGATATCTGCAGGCACGTGACGGGCCGACGCTCATCGATCTGGGCCCGGTCGTCGGCAGCAATCTGACGTTTTTCGGCGAGCAGCTCGGCTGTCGCATTCGCGTCGAGGATCTGTTCGTCGACCTCGAACGACACGCCAAAGACGGCACGCTCGACGAGCTTCCCAAGTTTCTCGGCGACCGATTCCCACAACCACCCGAGACCGTCGACGGCATCCTCTGCTGGGACGTCTTCGACTTTCTCGATCGGCGCTCGGCCGATGCGCTCGCCACCGTTCTCACCCGGATGCTGCGCCCGGACGGCGCCCTCCTGGGCTTCTTCAATACCGGCGAGCTGCGCGCTCAGGTCTATACAAAATCCGCGACATCATCAAGCTGTTCGAAGGATTGCGCGTCACCGATTCGTTCCTGCTGAAGAACAACGTGCGCGAGATTCTCTTCCGCAAGCCAGCGTACCTGTCACACGGAGTATAGTCGTCGGATAGACAACACGAAGACCACGACGGCCACGAAGAATAGGCAACCGGGCGGCTCCGCCGCGTTCAGGAGAACAACCCGGGGCCTTCGTCCCTAGGAGTCTTCGTGACCTTCGTGGTCTTCGTGTTGTTTTTTCTTTGCGCCATGCCTCGACCGATCGTCGCTCTGCTCTCCGACTTCGGCACGCGCGACCATTACGTCGGCGCGATGAAGGCCGTGGTGTTGAGCGTGTGTCCCGATGTCACCATCGTCGACATCGGCCACGAAGTGCCCCCGCACGACGTCCTCGCCGGAGCGCTCGAGCTCGCCGCCTGCTATCGCTACTTTCCCTCCGGGACGATCTTCCTCGTGGTGGTCGATCCGGGTGTCGGATCGACTCGACGCGGCATCGCCGCCGAGAGCGGCGACTATCGCTTGGTCGCGCCGGACAACGGCGTGCTGACGGCCGTCTTCGCCGAGGCGCCGCCGAAGCGTGTCGTCGAGCTCAGCGAGCGCAAGTACGCTCGCCCGACGATCAGTCGTACCTTCGAGGGTCGCGACCGCTTTGCCCCGGCGGCCGGGTGGCTGGCAAAGGGCTTGGTGCTCACCACGCTCGGCCGAACGGTGACCGACTATCACATGGTGTCGATTCCGGCGCCCGAGGTCGAGCGCGAACAGGTGCGCGGCCAGGTGATGCGGGTCGATCGCTTCGGCAATCTCATCTCGAACATCGATCGCCGCACGTTCGATGGCGTGGTGCACGAGGGCGCTGGTCTGGCCGTTCAGGTGGACGGTCACGAGGTCAATCGGGTCGTGAACACGTATGCCGAAGCAGCGGCAGGCGAGTTGTGCGCACTCTTCGGCAGCACCGACCATCTCGAGGTCGCCGTCACGGCAGGCTCGGCGGCCGACCGATTGGGCCTCGGTCGCGGGGCGGTGGTGACGGTGAGGCGGATGTGAACCGGTGCTTGGACAGGTGCGGTAGGTGCGATAGGTACTCAGGTACTTGGGTGCGCGTGCGATGCGTGCTTCGGTGCAAGGCTTGCGCGACCGGCACCTACGCGAGATGTACCTAAGTACCTACCTACCTGTCGCGCCCCCCAGCACGTAACGCACCTATTCTGCTACCATGTCCCGTTTCGCTACCGTCATCCATCCAGATATCCCATGATCGATTTCACGTTGTCCCACGAGCAGCGTCTGCTCGAGCAGACCGTCCGGGAGTGGGGCGCCAAGGAAGTGGCGCCGAAGATCCGAGAGCTCGATAACGAGCACCGTTTCGACCAGGAGCTCATCCTCGGCGGCATGAAGCGCCTGGGGCTCTTGGGAATCTCGGTCCCCCAAGAATACGGCGGCGCCGGAATGGACTATGTGTGTCTCGGCCTCGCGAGTGAAGAGCTGGAATACGTCGATACGTCGCTTCGCGTCATCATGTCCGTGCACGCCGGGCTGAATTGTCTGTCGCTGCTCACGTGGGGCACTGAAGATCAAAAGCAACGGTATCTGGTGCCCCAGGCGCAAGGCGACAAGCTCGCCACCTACGGTCTCACCGAACCGGCCGCCGGCAGCGACGCCCGCGGCATCCAGACCACGGCAGTAAAGCGCGGCGATCGGTGGGTGCTCAACGGCGAGAAGATGTGGATCTCGCTCGGCGACGTGGCCGACAATTTTCTCGTCTTCGCGTGGTCCGACGCCGAGAAGAAGCGGCGGCGCGATCCCTCGGGGATCAGTTGCTTCATCGTCGAGCGGTCGTTCAAGGGCTTTTCGAGCGGTACGCTGAAGGAGAAGTGGGGCATTCTCGCCGGCAACACCGGCTTCTTCACGCTCGCCGACGTCGAGGTGCCGGGCGAGAACCTGCTCGGCCGCGACGGTGAGGGCTTCAAGATCGCAATGTTCGCGCTCGACCAGGGGCGCTATACCGTCGCAGCGGGTGCCACCGGCCTCATTCGCGCATGCCGCGACGCCAGCACGAAGTACGCGCTCGAACGGGAAACGTTCGGCCAGAAGATCGCCGAGCACCAGCTCGTCAAAGAGATGATCGCGCGAATGGAAGCGGACTATCAGATCTCGCGCATGCTGTGGCTCAAGTCGGGGTGGCTGAAGAACGAAGCCCAGCGCAATACACGCGAGACGAGCCTGGCGAAGTGGTATGCGACGGTCGCGTCCGAGCTCGCCGCGAGCAACGCCGTTCAGGTGCACGGCGCCAACGGCTACTCCAACGAGTATCCCGTCGGGCGCTTTTATCGCAACTGCAAGGGTGCGGTCATCTACGAAGGCACGCGCGAGATCCACACCCTGATGCAGGCCGACTACGTGCTCGGTTTTCGCCAGGACAAGGCGCTCAGGTGCGAGCTGCCCGGGTATGCGAGTCAGGATATTGCGGGAGCTAAAGCCTGAGAGACCTGAAGGCTTGGCGGCGTGAAGGCTTGGAGCCTGACGGGATCTCGCTATGGAGATTTCAGCCTGCAGGGTCTCCAAGTCTTCAGGCCTTCAAGCCTCCAAGTCTGATCAGAACGCGCCCGACTGTAAGGCCATCACAAACACCATGGCAAAAAACTCACGCCGTACGGCGATGGAATCCGATCTATCGCTCGAGTTCCTGCGGGTCGTCGAGCAGGCCGCCATCGCGTGCGCGCACACGATGGGGCAGGGCGACCGTCACCTGTCCGATCAAGCGGCCGTCGAAGCGATGCGCCGGGAGATGGGGTGCGACGCGTCCCTACGACACGGTCGATATCGCCGTCGACCCGCTCGAAGGCACCAATCTGTGCGCTACCGGCGCGGCCAATGCCATCGCCGTGCTGGCGGCTTCTGAACAAGGCGGGCTGCTGCATGCGCCCGATCTCTACATGCAGAAGCTCGTCGTCGGGCCGAGCGCCAAACACCTCGTCGACATCGACGCCCCCGTGCGCGAGAACCTTCGCGCTATCGCGCGCAGCCTGGGCCGGCAGGTGGACGAGCTCACGGTGGTCGTACTCGATCGTCCGCGGCACGAGCGACTCATCGCCGAGATTCGCGCCACCGGAGCGCGCATCCGTCTGATCGGCGACGGCGATCTCTCCGCCGGCATCGCCGCTGCGGTCGCCGGCAGCGGCGTTCACGCCGTGATGGGCACTGGCGGCGCGCCCGAAGGCGTGTTGACGGCCGCCGCCATGCGCTGTCTAAACGGACAAATCTTCGCCCGCTTGGTGCTGCCCAAGCCCGAGGACGAAGCACGTGCCGCCGCCATGGGCATCACCGACTTCAAGCGCGTCTACCGGTCCGACGATCTCGCCTCCGGCAACAGCATCATCTTCGCCGCCACCGGCGTGACCGAGGGAACGCTGATGAAGGGCGTGCGCTTTTTCGGCGATGGCATCCGCACGAGCTCGCTCATCATGCAAACCAACCCTCACCGCATCCGCTTCATCGACAGCATCCAGGTGTATCCGGGGCCTGCTGTGAAGATTAGATTCTGATCATCGAGCAATGCGGGAATGCAGGAATGCGGGAATGCGGAGTGCAAGAATGGGGGAATGTAGGAATGGGGGAATGTAGGAATGAGGGAATTTGGGAATGAACGGTGAACCGCCCGACCCGCATTCCGCCACTCCCGCACTCTCGCATTCCCCCACTCCCGCATTCCCACGTTCGGCCACTCCGGCACTCCCTGATTCGGCCACTTCCCCGTTCCCTCATTCCGGCACGTCACTGTCCTCCAGACAGTCGAGACTCAACGTCCTGGTCTCAGCCGCAGCCTGCGGGATTGGGTTCACGGGCTTCACGCTGGTGATGCCCTTCTTGCCGCTCTACATCAGCGAGCTCGGGGTGACCGATGTCGGCGAGGTCGCGCTGTGGACCGGGCTGACACTGGGCGCGACACCGGCGGTGACGGCTGTCAGCGCACCGCTCTGGGGAAGAGTCGGCGACCGCTATGGCAGCAAGCTCTTGGTCGTCCGCTCGCTATCTGCGTTCGTGCTCACCAAGGCGGCCATGGGGTTTGTGACCTCGCCGTGGCAACTGTTCGCGCTCCGCGCCCTGCTCGGGGTCTTCGCCGGCTACGGTGCGCTGACGATGTCGATGGCGGCCGAGTCGGTGCCACGCGAGCGTATGGCGGCGGCGATCGGCACCGTCCAGGTTGGGCAGCGCCTCGGACCCGCGATTGGCCCGATCCTTGGCGGCATTCTCGCGCCCATCGTCGGCCTGCGCGCCGCATTTCTGGTGACCGCGGCGTTCTACCTCGTCGCGCTGATCCTGGTGCTCGTGGTTTATCGCGAGCCCAGAGAGCGAAGAGAACGCGTTGCACCCCGCACGTTGGGGTCGGTGGTCTCCCAGCTTGCCGGAACGCCGGGCTTTCTGCTTCTGCTCGGCGTGATCTTCGCGATGCAAATGGTGGATCGCAGCTTCGGACCGATTCTGCCGCTCTACGTCGCGCAACTCGGTGTCTCGTCATCGGCGATCGCCTTGGTCTCGGGCGCGCTCTTTTCGACAGCAGCCGTCTTCGCGGCGGTCGGCCATCGCTATGCCGACAATCTCTTGAAGCGATGGTCACCGCGAACGCTGATCGCGACGAGCTCCGTCGCAGCGGCTATCGCTGTGGGACTGGCCGGCTTGATCCCAGCACTTTGGATCTTCGCCATCGCCCTTGCGGTGAGCGGCGCGGCCATCGGCGTCGCCATGACGGCCGCGTACGCTTCGGCGGGCGCGCTTCTACCGAGCGACGCACACTCGACCGGGTTTGGATTGATGACCACGGCGTCGCTCGTGGGAATGGCGGGGAGCCCGATTATGGCCGGCCTGGTGGGCTCCTCGGCCATCCGCGTCGTCTTCGCCGTTGACGTGGCACTCCTCGCTGCGCTCACCTGGTCGGTGTGGCGCTACATGCAGGCGTCGGCGGCTAGTCCGCGTCCGACGGTGGCTTCCGATGTTTCTGTCTCCTGATCGGACGCCGTCGCTTGTCTTCGTGCGTGCGTTCGGTCTGCACGCCGCCCGGTGCGTGCCTTCACGGCTGAAAGCCGCCGTCTCGATTTGGGCGCGGATCGTCGCGTCATCGCTCGTGTCGCGCCTCCGACGTTCGTTGGGTAACGGCCGGCGTTGCAACCCGTGGCGCGGCCGTTGCTCGTCGTCCACATACCGGCGAATAGGCTCGCTCTCGCGCCTTCCACCCCACCACGCACACCACGCGTGGCCGACGACTCCGACTTGCCACCCGCGACACACACCTCGCGTGGCGGGGACCCCGGCTGCCCGCCGCGCGCATCTCCACCTTCGATACGCCATGGACTTCGACGCGCGACAGTCGAGCATGCATTATACGCATGGTAAAATCGGGCGAAGCGCATGCGAGAAGGCCCCGCGTTGGTTCGATCCCGTCGCGCGTCGCGCGGCGGCGATGCCGCGGAGCGCGCGGCCCTTGTCGGACTCATCACCGCCAACGCGCGGCGCCTCGACGCCGAGCACTCGCTCGAAGAGCTCGCCGGCCTGGCGAGCGCGGCCGGCGCGCGCGTGGTGTTGCGCGTGCTTCAAGAACGTCCCCGGCCCGACCCCGCGACCTTTCTAGGCAGTGGCAAAGTCGCGCTCCTCGCGCATGCCGCCGACGAAGCCGACGTGAGCGTCGTCGTCTTCGACAACGAGCTGACGCCGGCGCAGTTGCGCGAGCTGCAGAAGAGGCTGGGGCGGGCAATCGTCGATCGAACGCAACTGATTCTCGACATCTTCGCTCGTCGTGCCCGCACGCGCGAGGGCATGCTCCAGGTCGAGCTCGCGCAGCTCAAGTATCTGTTGCCGCGTCTCGTCGGCCTCGGCGCCGAGCTCTCGCGGCTGGGCGGCGGCATCGGCACCCGCGGCCCCGGCGAGACCAAGCTCGAGACCGATCGTCGCAAGATTCGCATGCGCATCCACAGCGTCCAGTTGCAAATCGACGACGTCCGCCGCAGGCGCGCGCAGTTGCGGGAACGACGGCAGAAGGCGGCCACCCCCACCGTTGCGCTCGTCGGCTACACCAATGCGGGCAAGACGACGCTGTTCAATCGACTGACCGATGCCGACGCCGTCGTGTCCGACGCCCTCTTCGTGACGCTCGATCCCTTGGTGCGTCGAGTGCGATTGCCCGATCAGCGTGAGCTGCTGCTGTCGGACACGGTCGGTTTCATCGACCGGCTGCCGCATGCGCTGGTCGCGGCGTTTCGCGCGACGCTCGAGGAGACCGGGGCCGCCGATCTGGTGCTCCACGTCATCGACGCCGCTCATCCCGAGCGAGAGCGACACGCGGCGGCCGTCGCGCGTGTGCTCGAAGAAGTCGGGGCCACCGGCGTCCCGCGGATCGAGGTGTACAACAAGTCGGATCTCGTGTCGGCGGACGAGCGACGGCGAATTCAGCAAGCGGATCCGTCGGCGCTGCTCATCTCGGCGGTGACCGGTGAGGGCTGCGACGCGCTCGTTGACACGGTGGCCTCGCGCGTAGCGCTCGACAAGCAGCGCGTGAGTGCGGAGTTCGACCTTCGCGATCCGGAGGATGCCACGCGGATGGCCTGGCTCTACCGACACGGACGCGTCGTCAGCCACGTCTCGATGGGCAACCGCGCGGTGCTCGAAGCCGACCTTCCGCGTCGGCTGGCCGGGCGCCTGCGCGAGCGCGACGGCGCCCCAGGTCGCGCAGGAGATCGGCGTGGCTGAGTCTGTCCATCCCGCGCCTCGCTGCGGTTGGCGACCTGTGTACGTCGACCCGACTGATCTGCCCTACCAGCCCCACCAGCTCTACCAGCCCCACCAGCCCACCGGTTCGCGCACCGCATCAAGTGGGGTTCTTCGTCTGTTCTGGCGTCGGTGGGCGTGGGCGTGTCGAGCGCTGACCTTTGTGGTCAGCCTCACGTTGCCCGCGATATTCATGGCCGGGTGTGCCTCTCGAGCCTCGGTGATGCCCAGTGTGCCATCCGCCCCGCGGCATCCAGAGTTCATCTATCCGGTCGTGTCCAACGATCTGCAATCGACGGCGCTGCCCCTGCAGATCGAGCGCGGCTGGCGTTACCTGCAGGCCGACGATCTACGAAGCGCCGAGCGCGAGTTCGCCACTGCGCTCAAGACCGCACCGCGGTCGCAGTCGGCACAGGCGGCGCTCGGGTATCTCGAGCTGGCACGCGACGATTCCACGAATGCGGTCACCTATTTCGACCGTGCGCTCGAAGGCGACGTGGCGTATGTACCGGCACTTGTCGGTCGGGGCCAGGCCTTGCTCGAGATGGGCCGCGACGGAGAGGCGCTTTCGAGCTTCGAGTCGGCCTTGAAGGTCGAGCCAGATCTGTCCGGATTGCAGGGGCGGGTGGACGTTCTCCGCTTTCGCGCCGTGCAAGAGAATCTGGCACGTGCGAAGGAGGCCACCGATCTGTCGCGATGGGACACGGCGCGCGCCGCCTACGAGCAGGCGATTGCCGCGTCTCCGGACTCTGCCTTTCTCTATCGCGATCTCGGAGTCGTCGAGCGTCGCGCGGGTCGTCTCGACGTGGCGCTGACGCAGGTGCGAAAGGCCATCGAGCTCGACGCCAACGACGCTCGCGCACACCATGTGCTTGCGGAGGTGCTCGACGAGCAAGGTGATGCCGCCGCGGCGCTCGTCGCCTACAAGAAGGCGCACGCCATCGATTCTCTCGAGGTCACGGCCGAGACGCTTGCCCGCGCCCGCGAACGGGCGGCGGTGGCGCGGCTACCGGCCGAGTACCGCGCCATTCCCACCGTACCGGCGCTGAGCCGAGGCGAACTGGCGGCGCTTGTCGGCGTCCGCCTCGAATCGCTGGTGTCCGCCGTACGGCCGCAGCAGATCGTGATCACGGACGTGCGCGGCCATTGGGCGCAGCCTTGGATCACCGCCGTGGTCCGCGCAGGCGTGATGGAGACGCTGCCCAACTATAGGTTCGAGCCGGGCGCTCGCGTGCGGCGCGGAGATCTCGCGCACCTGGTCACGCAGGCCCTTGCGCTCATCGCCGCGCGGAAGCCCGGCATCGCCGAACGCTGGAAAGGCGCGCAGCTCTCGATTGCGGACCTTCCGCCGCAGCACCTGTCCTATCCCGCCGTGTCCCAGGCCGTGGCGTCCGGTGTGATGCGGCTGTTGCCGGATGGAACGTTTCAGTTGCTGAGGCCGGTCACCGGCGCAGAGGCGGTGGAGATCGTCGGACGCCTCGAGGCGCTCGCCGAGCCGTGAGGCCACCCGTCCTAACCTTCGCCAATCAGCTCACGCTGCTGCGAATGTTGCTCATCCCGGCGTTCGTATTGCTCGTCGTGTATGGCCTGTTCGGGTGGGCGCTGATCGTGTTCGCCACGGCGGGGCTGACCGATGCGCTCGACGGGGTCATCGCGCGAGCGTCCGGACAAAACACGGAGCTCGGCGCATGGCTCGATCCGGCGGCCGACAAGCTCCTCCTCGTCAGCACGTTCATCGTGCTGACGCTGCCCGACATCGGGCTCGTGAACCGCATTCCCGTCTGGCTCACCGTGCTCATCATCAGCCGCGATATTGGCATCGTGCTGACGGTGGCTATCGTCAACCTTGCGGTAGGACCTCGAACGTTCCGGCCCTCGGGACTGGGCAAGGCCGCCACCGCGCTCTTCATCGTGACGTGCGTCGTGGTGATGTTCTTCAACTACCTGGGCCGCCCGTCGCCGGTGGTGGACGTCTTTGTCTGGGCGTCGCTCATCATCACGCTCGCCTCGGGCCTGGATTACGT
>JAIVJN010000409.1 GCA_020200025.1 Acidobacteriota bacterium
GGTCCGGTTGACGAAGTCGGGTGTCTAGGCGTCGCGTTCAACACCATGGCCGCACAGGTCGAAGAAGGGCGCCAACGGCTGGAGACACAAATCCGTGAGCGCACGCAGGCGCTCGACGCCCTGCGCGCGAGCGAGGCGCATCACCGGGCCATCGTAACGGTGGCATTCGACTGTGTGATCACCGTCGACGTGCGCGGCATCGTGACCGAGTTCAACCCGGCCGCGGAGCGGACGTTCGGCTACAGGCGTGTCGACGCCGTGGGGTGCGAGCTGGCCTCGCTGATCGTCCCTCCGGCGCTCCGCGACGCCCATCGCCGGGGCCTCGCCCGCTTCGCCGAGACTGGCGAAGGACGATTGCTCGGGAAGCTCGTCGAGATGGTGGCGATGCGGGCCGACGGCACGGAGTTTCCCATCGAGCTGGCCCTTACCGCCGTGCACTTGCAAGATGAGCCGATGCTCACGGCCGTGCTCCGAGACATCACCCAGCGAAAGCGGGCTGAACAGGCGCTGCTCGAAAGCGAGCGTGCGCACCGGGCGACCTTCGACGAGGCGCCGGTCGGGATCGCCCACCTGTCGCTCGATGGTCGCGGGCTCCGGGTCAATCAACGTCTGGGCGACCTGCTCGGCTTTGCGGGTGGGCAGCTGATGGCCGCCGATCTCGACTCTCTGGCGCACCCCGATGAAGCCGGCCAAGACGCCGCCACCCGCGCGACGCTCATGGCGGGCGGCATGGAGCGATACGTCGGCGTCAAGCGCTACCGACGGAAGGATGATGGTCGCTACATTTGGGTGAACCTGGCGGTCAGCCTGCACCGGGACGCCGACGGCAGCCCACGCTACTTCATCGCCATCATCGAAGATATCTCCGAGCGTCGTCGTCTCGAGCAACAGTTGCGGCAAGCGCAGAAGATGGAGGCCGTCGGCCGCCTGGCCGGGGGCATCGCGCACGATTTCAATAATCTCTTGACGGCCATTCTTGGCTACAGCCATTTCGTCCTCGAGGCGTTGAGCGCCAGTCATCCGGCGCGAGCGCATGTCGAGGAGATCCGGAAGGCCGGAGACAGCGCTTCGTCGCTCACGCGTCAGCTGCTCGCGTTCAGCCGCCAGCAGATCCTGCAGCCGCAGATCGTCGACTTGAACGATGTGGTGGCGCACATGGACGCCTTGCTTCGGCGAGTGATTGGCGAAGACGTCGTGCTCGCGTCACAACTGACCCCTGCGCTCGATCCGGTGAGCGTGGATCCGGGACAGATCGAGCAGATCATCATGAACCTCGCGGTCAACGCCAGGGATGCCATGCCCACCGGTGGGCAACTGACGATCGAGACTGGTAATGTCACCCTGGACGAGACATACGTCACGAACCATCCCGGCGCTTCCCAGGGACCGCATGTCATGCTTGCCGTTACCGACACTGGATCCGGCATGAGCGCGGACGCGATGTCGCACGTCTTCGAGCCGTTCTTCACAACCAAGCCGCGCGGCGAAGGCACGGGGCTGGGCCTCGCCACCACCTACGGCATCGTGAAGCAGAGCGGTGGCTCGATCTGGGTCTACAGCGAGATCGGCCAGGGCACGACCTTCAAAGTCTTCTTGCCCCGCGCCGCCGACGTGAACCATCGCCGGACCGCTGCGGCGGCTCCCGCAGAAATCGTCGGAGGAACGGAAACGATCCTGATCGCGGAAGATCAGGCCGAGGTCCGGACGCTCACCCGAACCATTCTCGGCATGCATGGCTACACCGTCGTCGAGGCGACTTGCGGCCCAGACGCGCTCAGAATCGTCGGCGAACAACGCGGCACGATCCACCTGCTGCTCACGGACGTGATCATGCCCACGATGAGCGGACGCGAGCTCGTGTCTCACCTGCAGCAGACGCATCCGGGAATCAAGGTGCTGTATTGCTCCGGGTACACCGATGATGCCATCGTGCGCCATGGGAAGCTCGATTCAGGCGTCGCCTTCCTGCAGAAGCCGTTTACCCCGAGATCCTTACTCTCGAAAGTCCGTGAGGTCCTCGACGAAGGGTGCCGTGCGCAGTGAACGGCAACGGAGCCAGCACCAGCTACTCTCTCGATGTTTATCTTTGCCAAAAAACGAAGCGAGTGTTCACGCACGCTTCGCTGGTCATCGTAAGTTGGATATAATCCCGCCGCCATGGACGGCGCCAACGGTGATGCCCGGCGCGACGAACAGACGCGACACGATCTCGGCCTGACCTTCAAGTCGCTGTTGGCGTGTCTTGTCGTCGGTCTCGGCGTGGTCTGGGCCGCGACCCACGGGGCGGCGGCTGGGTGGCTCTGGAGCGTCGCCTGCCTCGCCTGCGGCTTCGTGGTTGGCTTCCTCTTCGGTGTGCCCCGAGTGCTCGACGATGAGCCGAGACGCGAGCCCGGCGAGCCAGGCCGTGCTGAGATCACCACGGCGCGGACGCGACACCGTCTCGCCGTCAATACCAATCTCACGCAGATCTCCGACTGGTTGACGAAGATCATCGTCGGCGTCGGGTTGGTGGAGTTGAAGCAGATTCCGGACCACGTCGCCCGTGCCGGCGAGTACATCGGTCGCAGCCTCGCGACGCAAGCTGTCCCGGCGTCTTCATCAGCTGTGCCAGCGACCCAGATAGCCGCGCCGAGCTACGCGTCTCTGGCGGCGGCCATCGTGGTCTTCTTCAGCGCCCTGGGATTTCTGGGCGGCTACTTGCTGACGCGCATGTACTTCAGCCCGGCCTTCGGCCGGGCGGACGAAGGCCTGCTCGCCTTGTCGGAGACGACGAAGAGAGCCCTGCAGACGACGCCGCTCGAACAGGAGGGTCGCAAGGTCGAGGTGTCGGCTACCGCGAGAGAGACCGCGTCCCTCCGCCGTCTCTCGCTACGCGACGTGCCCCACACCGCCGAGGGACGTGCCATTTGGGCGCGCGCACAGTTCGATGCGGGCCGCTACGCAGATGCGGTTGAAGGCTACGCCAGCGCGCTCGAGAAGAACCCACACGACGCGAGACTGCGCCACGCGTATGCGATCGCGCTCAAATACGCGGCAGGCAATCGGCCCACCGCTGCGGTCCTCGCCGAGATCGAGAAGGCACGGACTCTCGCCGATCAGCAGACAGATCTGCAGCTACGGGCGACCATCTATGCCTCCCTGACGTTCAACGCGCTCTACATGCCTCCGCCGGCGGGGTACGAGACTGCCCGTGAGGCGGCGCTCGCGTACATTGCCCGCCCGGACAACCTCGAGAACGCGGAGGTCTGGTTCAACCTCGCGTCGGCGTACGGCCAAGAGCACACCGAGCAGCAGAAGGCGGGCGCGGACCCCGGTGTGCTGAAGAAACTGCGCGATGAAGCCCTGCACGCACTCGAGCAGGCCATCGCGCTGGAGCCACGCTTACGCGCACGGGCACGCGCCATGATCGAGGGGAAGGCCGGCGAGGACGACGACCTGATCACGATGGCCCGGGTGGATGATCGCTTCGGCAAAGCCGTCGCGGCGTCCAGCTAGCAGTCTGATTAACAGCGTCGAGCCTGAGGTCGGACAGAGAACGTTCCTCGATATTCTGGCGATCCTCCGATCCGTGCAGCGTTCAAGCACGCTGATGAAAAAGCCCGACGTCTGACGTCAGCAGGCAGAAGGCCGGAGTCAGAATACCGGGCCCGAACCTCACTGGGGCATCGCGCGCTCCAGTGGCGAAAGAACCGGCGTCACGCCGTCCGGATACAATCCACTCATGTGCCGGCCGGTCGTCATGCTCGCCGTCGCCGTATTC
>JAIVJN010000171.1 GCA_020200025.1 Acidobacteriota bacterium
CCATCCCCGCGGGCTGCGTTGCTCCTTCTTCAAATATGGGCCGATATTCTCAGTCGTCGCGCCTTGCCCGCGGGGCGTCTCACCGGTCTCGGTGCTCGCCGGGACTTTCACCACGGGCTGCTGGGGGGCGCTCTTCGAACACGTTCATCGGCCATCTGCGAAGGACCCACAGCGGCGCAGAGACGTGTAAGATCGGCCAGCTCAGAACAACGGGAGGGTCGCGTGAGGACATCTGGACGTTTCGTGCTGGTCTCGGTCGGAATGTTCTGTCTGATTGGACCGCTCATGGCGGCGAACGCCGCCTGGAAATGGAGTGGCTCGTTCGGCGACAAGGCCGTCGAGATGCTGATCATCGGCGACATCCAGGTGCACTCGCGCCGCGCCGATCCGACGACCGCGTTTGGCCGCGTGCGCGAGACGCTCAAGAGGGCCGACCTTGTCTATGCGAATCTCGAGGGGCTACTCGTTCCGTCTGCTGGAAGCAAGGTGGACATCCCCGACAAGCCCGAGTGGACGCATCCCGGACCGGACGGCGTCAAGGCGTTGAAGGCTGCGAACATCACGGTCGTGGGCGTCGCCAACAATGTCGCCTCCGGCCGCGAAAACATTTTGAAGAGCCTTGGAGTGCTGGATGCCAACGGCATCATGCATACCGGCGCCGGGCGGAACATCGAGGAGGCTCACAAGCCCGCGATTGTCGAACGAAAGGGTGTGAAGGTCGGATTTCTCCAGTACACGGCGCGCTGGTATCAGGACAAGGACATGATCGCCACGCCGACGGAAGCTGGCGTGGCCAAGATCACATCGATCGATGGGGTCGCCATCGATCCCCGCGACCTGGAGCGGTTCCGGAGCGACATCCGCGCGTTGCGCTCGCAGGTCGACATTGTCGTGGTCTCTCACCACAATCGCGATGGGTCCACCGCGGTCCAGTTCGGCGCCACGAAGGGGACCAGCGCCAGCCGAGATCGGACCCGGACGGAGGAATACCAGAAGCAGCTCGCCCACGTGGCACTCGACACGGGTGCGGATCTCGTGTTCGGGCATGGCACGCACACGGTGCAAGGCGTCGAGATGTACAACGGCAGGCCCATCCTCTACGCCATTGGACACTCCACCTTCGATCAGCCGGGATACGAGAAGTCTACGGACGGCTTGGTGGTCAGGGTGGTCGTTCAGGACAAGAAAATCGCGCGAGTCTCGTTGGTCCCGGTGACGCGGGACAGCCGCAATGATGTGTTCCTGCTCGATCCGTCGGCGGGCGAGGGAGCCGCACTGGTGCAGATGGTGAAGGACCGATCGAGCCACCCTCCGGGGCTGAAGATCGAGGGCCAGGAAGTCGTGCTGATGGAGAGGGTGACTTCGACGTCGAACGAGAAGTAAGAACGGTCCGCGATGTCCAGGCTACCGTCCGACGGGATCAAGGCGAGACCGAAACCGGACGGGGCACAGGAGGTGCCATGAAGACGTTCGTGCTCCCCACCACCTTCACGATGATTTTCTCGGCAATCGCCAGCGTGCTCCTGGCGCAACCACCAGGATCCGATCCGCCGCTGGCCCCCATCCTCGAGGTAATCATCAGCAACAAGGTGACGCAACAGCGCATCGGCAACGCATCGGTGACGCTCAAGGGCATCCGCCCTGATGCCACGACGGCATATACCATCACGATGGGCCCGTGTACGGGCGGTGCGGTATTCCACTGTGTCACGACCAATGGCAGTTTGGTCACGGGCAGCGTGCCGGTTTACGCCACGACGCTTGTCCTGATCGAAGCGCCAGGGTACGTGACTCAAACGCACGTGATCGCGATTGGCTTCCCTATCAACTCTGTCGATGCGCAACTGGCCCCGGGGCTCGACGTCCGCGTGAGCCTGGACTCTATCGCCGCAAAGGGCGGCGAGGTAGCGGTGATGATCGAAGTTGTGAGCCCGCAGCCGCTCGAGAATGACGTCGCGGTGCGCGTAACGGCCGTCTACAGGGCTGAAGGCTTTACCGGAGCCTACGAACAGATGGTCCTTTCGAGCGTTGGGTTCTGGGAAAGGAACAGAACGAGCGCCGGTGTCTTCTCCACCGGGATCAAGGCGAGGTCGCGCGGCCCGGTCGGCGGCAGGCACACCGTGGATGTTGTCGTGAGCAAGTCGGACGAGCCGGACTACATCCTCGGCAGGGGCACAGTCACAGCACTCAAACTGCCTTGAGCGGTGCCGAGCGCGCTTCACCGGTTGCGCGCCCCGGTCTTCTCGTGGCCGGCAATGGCGTGATCTTGCGGTCTCGCAAACACGGCGCGCGTCGGGTGGCTTGGCGCGCCCGGCCGGAATTGAACCGGCGACCCCCCGCTTAGGAGGCGGGTGCTCTATCCGCTGAGCTACGGGCGCTTAATGGCGGGTAACTGACTGACGCTGTGACTTCCCCGTCGTGCTCGGTCGTGTCGTTGCGAACCAGCGGATGCTCTAGGACTGGCTCGTTTGCAACCGGTTTGCAACGCTGCTGATCCACGCGCCGCATCGACGCCTGCAACGCCTCGCGCGTGACGTTGAGGGACGTGTTCGTCGTGCTGATGTCCGCGTGCCCGAGCAATTCTCGCACGTGTGCAGCGGCCATCCAAGCTCGAGGAACCGCGCCGCCTCATGTCGGAGATCGTGGAAGTGCACATCGATCGCCGCCAACGTCGCGCGCGGAGTCGCCGCCGTCGCGCAGCTCTGTCGGTCGCTGGCGGTTCTTCTGGGCACCCTCCTGGTCCTCGGCCTGCCTTTGCCCGTAGCGACGCCGCTCGCCAATGGGCGCCCCCCAATTGCATTTCCTCGACGTCGGTCAAGGCGATGCTCGGTCGTGGTGCGCGCGCAGGCGCAAGTGGTGGTCGTCGTCGAGGGCGTCCTGAACCACGCAAAACCTGGGCTACTTGCAGGCGCTCGACGTCACGAGCCTCGAGTACCCCGTCGCCAGCCACGATCATCTGGGCGACGATGGAGGCTCTGACTTTGCCTGACTCATGCAGCGGTGATTGCAGCGGCAAGCTCTCGAGTCAGGCCGGCCGCCGGAACTTCCTTGCATCCACTCGAGTTCTGTCCGGCCCACAACGGCGAGAAGTCACCACTCCCGAGATGTTCGGCCCTGGCTCGCAAGGCCGCGACGGCGGTCGTTGCCAATGGAAATTCCGGGGCCGCGCCGCTCATCGGGCCGATTTCGCGAATGAGGCGGTTGACGATGCCGCGGGCGGGTCGCCCGGTGAACACGTTGGTTATCGCTGTGAGCCGGGCGGCGTCGCTCTTCAGCGCCGCACGATGCACGGCGCTCGTTGTAGCCTCCGGGCACAACAAGTAAGCCGTTCCGATCTGCGCACCGGCTGCGCCAAGCGCCATCACAGCGGTGACGCCCCGTGCATTCGCAATCGCGCCCGCAGCGATCACAGGAACCCCCACGGCCGTCACGATCTGCGGTAACAGAGCGAAGGTTCCCACCTGGGTGCTGAGATCGTCAGAGAGGAACATACCGCGATGCCCGCCCGCTTCGAGACCTTGCGCGACAATCGCATCGACTCCACGTGCCTCTAGCCAGCGCGCTTCGTCGACCGTGGTCGCAGACGACAAGATCTTGGCGCCCCAGCTGCGGACATGAGCCAGCAGATCGGCCGAGGGGAGCCCAAAATGAAAGCTCACCACTTCGGGTCTGAATTCTTCGAGCACGTGAGCGGCTTCCGCGCTGAAGGGCAGGCGGCGGATGCCAGCCCGGATGGCGTCGGGATCGATGCTGTACGCTCTGTGCCCGAATGGTCGTCAGCTCCTGGCGTATCGCCTCCACGCCCAGCATCGCGCAAGGGAGGGAACCGAGCCCTCCCGCATTGGAAACAGCGATCGCGAGGGCGCTACCTTGAACACCAGCCATGGGCGCCTGAATAATCGGATGCTCTATGCCAAGCAGCTCCTGCAGGATCATCGTTCGGGCCACCTCTCGATACCGCGCTTGTTGGTGCACGATGAAGTCACGGCGTGTAGGGACTTGTCGCCGCGGCCGCCAAGGGAAGAGACCACACGGCCGCCGGTGACGTGGCGGCCGTGTGCTCGCAAGGCGATCCGTCACGCGGTGCTACTTCTTGCGGCGGATGTAGGTCACGTGCGTGACGCCCGTGATCTTGCCATCCTTGTCCATGCGGATGTACTCGTTCTCGATCTTGTTGTTGTCTTCCGACAACGTGTTGATCACCACCTGGTACACCACCCCGTCCCGCTTATTGTAGATGCGGGTGCTCTTCTCGTTGATCACCTCAACGGCCGTCTCGGAGCCCTTCTGACCGGTAACGGGACGGAACTTGCCGTCGAACATCGTCACATAGCTCCACGCGTCCTCCGGCTTGCTAGGGTTGCTCACGGTGACCTTCATCCCTCCGTTCTCGTAGGGCTCGTAGGTCATGACGTTGTTCGGATTGCTCGAATTGTCCCAGACCCCGAATCGCGTCTCCCCTTGAGCCCAGCTCGGGCCGGCAGAGACGAGCACGCTAGTGAAAACGGCGCCAACGAGCAGATTTCCGTATCGCATTGATTCAATCCTTGAAGCTTCGCCAGTCGGAGAACCAGGTCAGCATACTGAATGCGGCGAAGCTCTGCAATGAGCGACGTTGAGCCAAGGCCAAAGACGACGTCGCCCAACGCCGCAAGGATGGCGCAACTTTCGGAAGGCGCGATGCCTGCAGAAGACGCCGCCAGCGAAGGGCCCTCCACCCAACCTTACGCCGGCTTCGCTCGAGCTCGGGTAGTGCAGGCCGCTCCACAGTCGGGTACTGACTAGCTCCGCTCCTCGCGCAGCTCGTCGGTTCCCACCGTAACGCAACGCTGCGGGGGTCCGTAGT
>JAIVJN010000410.1 GCA_020200025.1 Acidobacteriota bacterium
CTTGTGGGCCCCCCGGCTCGGCGTCGTGCTCGGCTATGTGACAGTTGCCCTGCTGTTCACCTGGCCGTTGCCTGCTCACGTCGGCACCGCGCTCACGGGTGATCCCGGCGGCGATACTGGTGTGTACGTCTGGAATCAGTGGGTCTTCCAGCACGAGGCGCTCGTCAATCGGCAAAGCCCGCTGACGACCGAGCGCATCCTGTCGCTCACCCAGCGCGTCAACCTCACGCAGCACAACTACACCGCCTTCCTCGACCTCCTGGCGCTGCCATTGATGCCGGTGCTTGGCGTGGTCACGACGTTCAATGTCGTCTACCTCACGGCGACGATCCTTACAGCGCTCTTTACCTACCTGCTCGTGAGACGGGTGACGGAAGCGTCACCGATCGAGGCGTGGCTGGCTGGGCTGGCGTTCGCCTGGTCGCCCGTGCTCGTCGCCCGCAGCACCGGCCACTTCAGTCTGGTCGCGGCCGCTCCGCTGCCCGCCTTCATTCTCTGCCTGATCAACGCGGGGCGATCGCGTCGGCCGTTCGATGCGGCGCTTGCCGGCCTCGCGGTCGCGTGGGCGGCCTTCTCGGATGTCTACTACGCCGTGTACTGCCTGCTGATTGCGACCGCCTACTTCGCGGCGCAGGTGGTCGAGGTGCAGCGAGAGCCACAGCGCGCGCGGCAGCCCTGGGTCTGGGTGCTCGATCTCCTCATCCTGTGCGTGGCTGGCCTGATCATTGGCCTGCTGCTCGGTCGCGGCGGGCACGTCGAGGTCTTCGGCCTCCCGGTGAGTATCCGCGGCTTGTACACGCCCGTGTTCGTTCTCACCGCCTTGTTGCTGGTGCGCGCGCTGTTCTGGTGGCGTCCTCGCGTCCTCGCAACGTGGAGCTGGTCGCCGGCCACGGCGCGAGCCGCGTTCATCGGCTTGCTGGCGTGCGCGGGCCCCCTCTCGCCGGTGCTCTACGGGATCGGCGAGAACATCGTCGGCGGCCACTACGTGATACCTGCGACGTTGTGGCGTAGCAGTCCACGCGGCGTCGATCTGCTGGCCTGGGTCGACCCGAACCCGAACCATGTGGTCGCGAGATGGGCGTTCGGCGACCAACAGGCGGCGGCGCCAACGGCATACATGGAGCACACGGCCGCGCTCAGCATCGTAGCGCTGGCGGTGGTGGGCGTTGCGATGTGGCGGGGCTGGTATCGGCCCAAGGCTGGTTGGATCGCCTTTGCAATTGGGTCGGCGCTGCTCGCCCTCGGCCCCTTCTTGATCGTCGCCGGAATGAACACATATGTACCCGGTCCGTGGTCGCTCTTGCGCTACGTGCCTATCATCGGCGCCGCGCGAACGCCGACGCGGTTCGCCGTGTTGACCGCGCTCGCGCTCGCCGTGCTCTTTGGCGGCGCACTCGCCGCGCTCGGCCGCCGCTTCCCGGAGCGACGTCGCGCGATCGCCGCAGTCATCGGTGCGTTCCTCGTCTTCGAGCTGTGCCCGGCGCCACGAACTTTGTACTCCGCCGAGATCCCGTCGCTCTATCACATCATTGCGGCCGATCCGCGAGCCGTGCGTGTCTTGCACTTGCCGTTCGGTGTCAGAGACGGCCTCTCGTCAGCAGGGAACTTCACGGCCGAGTACCAGTATTTTCAGACGCTGCATCGGAAGCCACTCATCGGCGGCTATCTGTCGCGCATCCCGCGACCACGGATCGACCGCATGCGGCGGGAGTTTCCCATCGTGGACAACTTCATGACGCTGAGCGAAGGCGGCACGCTGACCGCCGAGCAAATCTCGCGCGCGCACCGGGTCGGTCAGGACTTCGTCGAGCGCGCGAACATCGGGTGGGTGGTCATCGATTACGCCACCGCACCGCCCGCCCTGGTGAAGGCCGCGTTCCACGCGTTCGATCTGGACGAAGTCGCGCACGATGGCCGGCGTGCGCTTTACGCGACCGCTCGCTAGCGCTCGCCGCTGGGAACCGCCGCTTCGCCCCAGTAGGACCCTCGCTCCGCTCGGGTAGGACCGCTCGCCTTCGCATCGCGGTGGGGACCTCACTCGCTGCGCGAAGGGCCAAGACCCTACCGCCGAAGGCGGTCCCCACTCGAGCGAAGCGAGGTCCTACCGTGAAGCGGTCCTCTGCTACTCTCACATAAATGCCCCGCCGCGTGTTTCTGCTCGTCTTTGCCGCCTCTGGTGCCGCTGCTCTCGTCTACGAGGTGACCTGGACCCGCCTGCTCACGCTGCAACTGGGACACGGCATTGCGGCCGCGAGCACGGTGCTGGCCGCCTTCATGGGTGGCCTCGCAGTCGGGTCGGCGCTGGGGGGCCGCATCGGCGCCGAGCTCCAGCGACCGCGGGCGTTGACGGCGTATGCGGGTCTCGAGCTCTTCATCGGCGTTCTCGCTCTTCTCCTTCCGTGGGAGCTGGCGGCGCTCGAACCGTTGCTGGTGCGGGCGTATGCCGACGGGTCCGGCGGCATGTGGTTCGCCGCGTTACGGGTCGTGTCGAGCCTGGTGCTCGTCTCGCTACCCGCGGCGGCCATGGGCGCGACTTTTCCCATCGCCTCACGCTGGAGCGTGCGCGACGCGCGCCGCGCCCCACGCGACGTGGGCGACCTGTACGCTGCCAATACCGTCGGCGCGGCGTTCGGCGCGGTGCTCGCCGGCTTCGTGTTGCTGCCCCGGCTCGGTCTGAGCGGTACCACATGGATCGGGGTCCTGCTCAATGTCGTCGCAGCCGGCGGCGCGCTGTGGATCTATCGGGCCGGCCTCAAGGCCGGCCCCGACGAGTCGGAGGCGCAGCCGAGCGCGATCCTACGAGCCGCCAACGGCGGCGAGCCCACCGGCGCGCGAAAAGGAGCCGGTCCCACGAGGCGGCGCAGCCGCCGCGCCCACCGCGACGGCGCAGCCGTCGCGGCCGATAACGGCCATCCGTGGCTGGCCGCCACCGCGCTCGGCGTCTCGGGATTCTGCTCCTTGACGCTGCAAGTTGTCTGGACGCGGCTCCTGGCCCTGATTCTCGGCCCGACGACCTACGCGTTCAGCGTCATCGTGTCGATCTTCATCACCGGCATTGCCGTGGGCTCTGTCATCGGCGCGCGACTGGCCGGTCGCATCGGGCAGCCGATGCTCGGGCTCATCCTCTGTCTCGTCGCTTCGGCGGCACTCGCGTTAACGGCGGCTTCGGCTGTCGACTGGAGCCTGCTCACCATCGCGCGAACGGTCGCGCAACCCGACACGCGATTTGCCGACGTGCTGCTTCGTCAGATCCTCATTGTCGGAGCTCTCCTGCTCCCCATGACCATCGCATTCGGCGCGGCGTTCCCGTTTGCGATCGCCGTGGCGACGCGGCGCGACGCCACCGTCGTCGGCAACGTCGGCCTCGTCTATGCCATCAACACGACCGGGGCCATCCTCGGCGCGCTCGTCACCGGCTTCGCCCTGATTCCTGCCCTTGGCCTTCACGCCACGATCCGGGTCGTGTCCGTCGTGGTCGCCGCCGCGGCCATCGGGCACCGGCGGTCGTGGAGGAGGCGTTGGCTGCGGCTCCTGCCACGGCCTGGCGTGCTCGCGCCTCGATGCTACTCCGCGCCGATGCGTTTCGACCCGCTTACGCGTCCTTTCGCCGCGCCATCGAGCTCGCTCCGAACGACCCACTGGCGCTCGACGGCCTGCTGCGCGCTTCCGCCCACGTCAACCAGAACGCCGCAACGCGAGCCTGGCTCACGACGCTTGCCAGTCAGCCCGGTCGCGATGCCGCCAAGCTCAAGTCGATTGTCGCGACGTTCCTGTCCGTGTTTCCCGAGGGGACGTTGTGGCAGGTCGGCGATGCCGACCTCTTGCTCGTCGGCTCGAACGGCCCCGTCGAGCCTAAACTGGCCGGTCTGGCCGAGGCGTGGGGGCGGCCAGGCGTGGCGGAGGATCTGGCATCGGTCGGCGCCACCGAGCCCTTCACCGTGCTGTCGATGTTCGTCAGCATGGGCGACGCGCTCGCCGCTTGGGCCGGCAACGCGCCGATTCAGACCGACGACCATGCGGCGTTGGAGTTCTCGGGCCCGCGAACCGTCTTCAGCCGCTCGACGGAAGACAACGCCGAGGCGCTCAGGGCGCTTGCGGTGAGCCATCGGGCACCGGCGGTCGTGGAGGAGGCGTTGGCTGCGGCTCCTGCCACGGCCTGGCGCGCTCGCGCCTCGATGCTACTCCGCGCCGATGCGTTTCGACCCGCTTACGCGTCCTTTCGCCGCGCCATCGAGCTCGATCCGAACGACCCACTGGCGCTCGACGGCCTGCTGCGCGCTTCCGCCCACGTCAACCAGAACGCCGCAACGCGAGCCTGGCTCACGACGCTTGCCAGTCAGCCCGGTCGCGATGCCGCCAAGCT
>JAIVJN010000172.1 GCA_020200025.1 Acidobacteriota bacterium
AACCAGCGTCGCGGCCCGCGAGCTCGGGATCTCTCGGCAGGGCCTGGCGAAGCTGCTCACGCGCCTCGGCATGGTGTCTTCGCGCGACGGCAGCGCTGCCACCGGCATGTAGAATGTGGCGGTGTTGCGGTTTCTCGCGCGCCGCCTTGCGCTGACCGTGCCGGTCATTCTCGGCGTGGCCACGCTGGTGTTCTCGCTCATTCATCTCGTGCCGGGCGATCCGGCACTCGCCATGCTCGGCGAAGGGGCCGCGCCCGATGATGTGATGGAACTGCGCGCCCGGCTCGGCCTCGACCGGCCCTTGCCGGCACAGTACGGGTCGTTTCTCCGCGGCTTCATCGTCGGCGATCTCGGCGTGTCATTTCGTACCGGTCAGCCCGTCGTCTCGATGATTGCGGAGCGGTTGCCCGCGACCATCGAGCTCGCGCTCGCCGCGATGCTGGTCGCCGTCCTCGTGGCGATCCCCCTCGGCATCGTCGCCGCCGTGCGAAGGGGCAGTGCGGCCGATCACACGGCCATGACCCTGGCGCTGGCAGGGATTTCGATCCCCAATTTCTGGCTGGGTCCGCTTCTGGCGATCGTCTTTGCCGTCGAGCTCGGATGGCTGCCGGTCTCGGGACGCAGCCGCTGGACGAGTGTGGTCTTGCCCGCCGTCTCCCTCGGCGCGGCGCTCGCGGCCATTCTCGCGCGTATGACGCGGGCCACGTTGCTCGAAGAGCTGCGCGAGCTGTACGTGCGCGCGGCCCGCGCGCGAGGGGTCTCCCGGCACGGCGCGATCGTCGGACACGCGTTGCGCAATAGCCTCATCCCGCTCGTCACCATCATTGGCTTGCAATTCGGTGCCGTGCTCACGGGCGCCGTGATTACCGAGACGATCTTCGCGTGGCCTGGCGTGGGGCGCCTGCTCATCCAGTCGATCAGCTTCCGCGACTATCCGACTGTGCAGGGATGCATTCTCCTCATCGCCATCACCTACGTCGGCGTCAACCTGGTCACCGACCTCTTGTACGGCGTCCTGGATCCGCGCATTCGCCTTGGATGAGTGAATGGGGAATCAAGAAATGGGTGGATGGGTGACTGAAGAAATGTGCGAGTGGGTGACGACAGACAACAGGACAACACGAAGACCACGACGCTCACAAAGGAAGGAATTCGGCAATGGGTGAATGTAGACCTGATGACGCGGGGCAACGTGGTGAATCCGTGTTGAGGGTGCCTGCCGTCTCCCTCGATCGCGAGATGTAAGTTGGCAAGCTCGCAATTACCAATCACCGATCACCCAATTTCCGAATCGCCATGACCAGGGTGGGCGCCGCGATCGTGCTCATCGTCGCCCTCGCGGCGCTCGGGGCGCCTTGGATCGCGCCACACGATCCGGCGGCGCAGCAACTGGCTCTCCGTCTCGAAGGTCCGACCGCACGGCATGTGCTTGGCCTGGACGAGCTCGGGCGCGATATTTTCTCACGCGTGCTGCTTGGCGCGCGTGTCTCGCTCCTCGTGGGCCTCATCGTGGTCGGGGTCTCCGCGCTCGTCGGCACGTTCTTCGGGTCGCTCGCCGGCTATTACGGCGGCCGCGTCGATCAGCTGATCAGCCGCGTGATGGACGTGCTGCTCGCGTTCCCCGGGCTCCTGCTGGCCATCGCCCTCGTCGCCGTCCTCGGGCCGAGCCTCACGAATGTCGTGCTGGCGCTGACGGTGATCGGCTGGGTGGGCTACGCGCGGCTGGTTCGAGGACAGGTGCTGCGCGCGCGAGAGCTCGAGTACGTCGTGGCCGCGCGCGCCCTCGGCGCGGGCACGTGGCGTATTCTCGAGCGTCACGTGCTGCCGCCGGCGCTTCCGGCTGTCACCGTGCAGTCCACGCTGGGAATGGCGACGGCCATTCTGTCGGAGGCCTCGCTCAGCTTCCTCGGTCTCGGCGTGCAGCCGCCCACGCCAAGTTGGGGGACGATGATCAACGGGGGGCGCGCACATTTGCTCGACGCGCCGCACCTGACGGTTTTCCCCGGCCTCTGTCTCGCCATTGTCGTCTTGGGCTTCAATTTCTTGGGAGACGGCCTGCGCGATCGGCTCGACCCACGGCACGAAAAGTAGGCCTCTCGGCTTCGCGGCTCGGAAGGCGGGCTCGCTCCGCTCGCCCGTCGGCCAGCTCGCTTTCGCTCGCTGGTGGGCGGGCGCTTCGCGCCCGTGGGAATAAGCGCATCTTCACGCGCAGCAGTGCCGCGTCTGCAGGATCGATCGACAGCCCCTCGTCGACGAGCGCGCGTGCGCGGCTGATGTCGCCCGATTGGGCGACCGCGTCGGCGAGACCGGCGAGCAGGCCGGGCGTGGATCCCGACTCGTCGATCGCCCGCTCGAACCATCGAACGGCCACGCGCGGCTCGCCCAACCGCGCGGAGAGCGTCGCGATCTGGCGCGGCACACTGCCGAGCGGCTCCTGGTCACCGACAAGGGTGGCGTAGTGCACCAGCGCATCGCGAGCCGCCTGCCGCCGCTGCGCACGCGAGTGCAGATCGGCAAGGTAGAGATAGGCGGCTGGAGGCACTGGCACGCGCGCGATGGCTTGGTGAAGGATACGTTCGGCCGTCGCACTGTCGCCCGAGAGCATGAGGGCGCGGGCGTAATCGGTGAGCGCTTCCGTCGACGTCTCGGACCGCGCAGCGGCGCTCGACAGCGCGCCCACCGCCTTGATGAGCGCGACGCGATCGGTGCCGTCCTGCGCCACCTCGAGCCAAAGGTGTCCCAATGCGGCGTAGATTTGGGCCGCTCCCGGGAATCGTTCGATCCCGCGGCTGAGCGCGACGACGGCCGCATCGCGCCGGCCCGCCCGTGCCAGGCTCAGGCCGACGGCCACGACCCGCTCGGGACGCGACGGCTCGAGGGCCACGAGCGCCTCGAGCTGATCGATCGCCAACCGGTCCTCGCCGAGCGCCCTGTACACGTCTGCGAGAGCCTCGCGGGGTGCGCTCAGGCCGGGTGACAGGCGTGTGGCCTCTTCGAGCGAGCCGCGCGACTCGTGGAGTCGACCCTCGTCGCGCAACGCGAGCCCGAGCAGATAATGCGCCTCGGCGAGCCGAGGCTCGAGGGCCACGGCTCGCTGCAGGGGCGCGACGGCGGCACCGGCGTCACCGCCGCGATAGCGGCTCAAGCCAAGTTTGTACAAGACCGGCGCGGACCGATCGTCGAGCGCGAGATACCGTTCATAGCTCTCGCCCGCGCGGTCGTAGCGGGTCAGCGCGGCGTTGACGTCGCCCAAGAGCTCGAGGGGCCGGGGCGCCGACGGGTCGAGATCGACCGCCCGGCGCAGATCGCGCGCGGCGTTTTGCAGCTCGCCGCGACCCTGATAGGTCATGCCACGCTTCAGATAGGCAAGCATGGCGTCGGGTCGGAGGGCGAGCGCGCCGCTGTAGGCTTCGAGCGCGTCGAAGGGACGGCTGGACGCCAGGGCCGCATCGCCGGTGGCGATCAGCCGTTGGTACTCGCGGTCGGCGCCGTAGGTCAGGACGGCCAAGGCGCCAAGGCCGCCGGCGCCCGCCACGAGTGCCAGGGCTAGAACCGTGCGGCGCATCCGGCATGGTAGCAATTTCCAGTCGGGCTTCGTGGAACTTTCTCCCGGGCTCGGGTTCTAATTCTTCCAGCGTCCCAGTCGCGTCGCGAGGAAAGACTGGGCGGGAGTTGATAGACTGTGTGGGAGTCACGACTCGTCGCCGAGCATCTGGTGAAAGACGCAGGAGCACTCGGGTGGTCTGAGGTAGGGAGCCGCGAGGCGGCGCTCGTGCAGCGCTGCGCCGCGGGTGAGGAGGGGGCCTGCGCCGAGCTCGTGGCCGGACACGAGCGCATGGTCTTTCACTTGGCGTTGCACCTGCTCGGCGACCGCGACGAGGCCCTCGATTTGTCGCAGGAGGTCTTCCTGCGCGTATTCCGTACCATCCATTCCTTCCGTGGCCGCTCGGCCCTCCGTACGTGGATCTACCGCATCGTCGTCAACCAGGCGCGCAACCGGCAGCGCTGGTGGCGGCGGCGCCATCGCAGCGAGCAGGTCTCGCTCGATCAGCATCTGGCGGAGCACGGCGAGCCGCGGCAAATGACCGACGGCGTCTCGCCCGAGCGCGTCTTGGCGCACAAGGAGCTGACGACACGCTTGTGGACGGCGCTCGACACGCTGCCCTTCGACCAGCGCACGGTCATCGTGCTGCGGGAGATCGACGGACTGGGCTACGACGAGATCGCGTTCTCGCTGGGCGTCGCGGTCGGCACCGTCAAGTCGCGCTTAACACGGGCGCGACAGGCACTGCGCCAGCAGCTTCGCGAGGCGCGGCTATGATGCACGTGCTCGGCTGCGCCCGGGTGCGCGAAGAATTGGCCGCCTATCATGACGGCGAGCTATCCATCGAAGAGCAAGTGCTCATCCAGGGACACTTGCGCGATTGCATTGCTTGCGCCATCGAAGCCGCCGAGCTCGAAGAGCTCAGCGAGGGCCTGCGGGCGATGTCAACCTCGCTGCCAGACCGCACCGCCAACAACTGCGCGCGACTGCCGGGGGCCGTGATCGAGAGACTGCGCGTCGAACGTCAACTGTCGCTCGGCACGCGATTGCGCGCGCTCGGCGACGATATGCATTTCGCCTGGGCGGCGCTCGGCGCCACCTGCGCCATGATCGCCTGTCTGGGCGCGTCGATCGGCGTCCTGCAGGCGGCGAGCCGCGAACGGCCCGACTCATTGGCGGGCATGATCACGTACCTGGCAAACCCGGGCTCGAATGCCAACCCGGTGTCGCCCGACGCGCGCATGTTGCTGCCGCGGGCGCAGTTGGAGACCGAGATGCCGCTCACCGGCGAAGACGCCGAGCTCACGCTCTCGGCGGTGGTGACGCGCGAGGGACGGGTGCAGAACCTCGAGCTGCTCGTCTCCGAGCAGGCGCATACGCTGCGCGTGAAGCCCGAAGTCGTCCTTGCCATGTTGAACGCCGCCGCCAGCGCCCGCTTCCAGCCCGCGCAAGCGGGAGGGTCGACCGTGGCGGTGAACCTCGTGTGGCTGGTTGCGACGACGACCGTGCGCGGGCAGGTCGATTACGACATGTATCTGGTCAGCCCGCCGCGGCGGCATGCGATCGCATCCCCAGTCATGGGATTGACGCCTCCGAAGGTGCCCGCGGTCGGGGGCCCCGGTGTCAAGACCGCCCCGTCGTCGGAGATGTCCGCAGCGGGGTAGAAACGAGTGCGAAAAAACGAAACCGGGTTTGATTCTCCTGGCCTCTAGTCGAGAATCAAACCCGGTTTCGCGTTTTCACCCTCTTACTTCACCGTCACGTTGCCACTTCCCACGTTGCTCATGGCGTCGGTTGCTCGCACCACGAGCGTACGTCCGGCGGCTGGCGCGTCGAGTCGGATGTCGACCTGCTCCAACCGGCCGTCGAGCAGTCCATCCTTGGGAAAGGCGCCTTGCCACCGCTCGGTGTCGAGCGAGTATTCGACCTGACGGATGGCGGAGTCGGCGTCGCGAACCTCGACGGTCACGACGTAGCCGGTCCCCTCACGCCGGACAGGCGCGACGCTCACGACCGGTGGCGTGTTGTCGATGTCGAAGCTCGTGCTCTCGAGCTCGCCTCGGAGGGCGGTATCGGCCGGGTTCGAGCGAGAGTCGGAGGCGACCACTTTGAGACTGTAGGCGCCGTTCGGCGCCGATGTCGTGTCCCAGACGAGAATCGAGTCCGTGATCCCATCCTTCAGCAGCTTCCAGCTCGTCTGACCCTGGTGGCGGTAGAAAACGTCGTAGACCAACTCGTCGCCGTTCTCGTCCTCGGCTTTCCAGGCGAATGTTTGCAGGCC
>JAIVJN010000411.1 GCA_020200025.1 Acidobacteriota bacterium
GCAGTAAAGACATCGCTGATGTGCTGTCGATCGCTCCGTCAACCGTTGAGACGCACCGCGCGCACATCTTTCAGAAGCTTGATCTTCACAGCACGGCAGAAGTCGTCCTCTACGCGGTTCGGCGTGGCATCATCTCCTGACTCACCTTAAGAATTGCCACTGCGGGCGAACCACGCGGTCAGGACACTAGATGTGCGATACCAGCGGCAGACAGACAGCATCAACGCCATCCCCGAAAGCGATGGCGACCACCCCGGGCCATGAAGGCCGAGCTTTGCGGCGATCGCGCGCGGCGACTGCTGCCCGACCTTTGATTGGAATGCCTCGACCGCCTTGTCGGCAGCCACGGCATGGGCAACGGCGTACCCCTCGCCTTCCACGACCAACCCGGTCTGCCGAAGTACTTGCTCGAACGAATCGATACACACGTGAACGGCGGCCAACGAACGCGCCAGTTGACGAGCGATCGTCGCTTTGCCAACAGCGGGGAGGCCACTCACCCACGATGAGCATGCGTTCATCGCGCCAATCCGCCAGGCCACGGCTTGACGTAATCGAACGGCGCGTACCGGTGGATGCGTTGAAAGTCGCGCTCGTTGTCGGTGACGAGCACGCAACCCCCCTCGCGGCACGACAGCGCAAGCAGAACATCGTTCGCGAACGACTTCGAGACACGGCCGAGCTCCAGCCCCTCCTTACGTGCCATGTCCGACAGCAGATCGCCCGAATGATGCCAGGCATCGACGGATGGCGCGAACGTCCGCGCCGATCGCTCGAAGACCCTGAGGACGTTCCGTTCGAGCGCCTTCCGATCCCGGTCGCGCTTGACACCCGCCCGGAGTTCCTGAGCGACAACGACGCTGAGATACTCGAACGGCGCGAACGCTCGATGGAATCGCTGGAGGGCCTCGTTCGCGGCCGGGTCGCGGAACCCGTTGATGAACAGCTGCGTGTCGAGCGCGTACTTCCGCGTCGCTCGAGTCACGGCTCGAGGTCGGGAGACGTGATGTCGACGCCGAGCATGGCTCGCGTGCCGTCGACGAGCTCGCGCTGAAACACGGCGAGGTCGAGCGCGCGCTCGATGGCCTCAGTCGCCGTAGCCGCGCCAAGCGCGCGCTGGGCCGCCTTCAACTTCGACAGAGGCAGCCGATAGGTGCGGGACACTCGCTCTTCGCGGCGCACTGGCCGCTTGCGCTCACTCGTGCTGGGCATGGCTCAGTGTATTGACATAATGTCAAATATGTCAATACATGGGGCCGGGGCGCCCAGGCGGATGCAGGAGCGCTGTAGAGTCTTACGGTTGAGGTGGCTCACCGCACTGGACGATTTCCGCAACTGTGAGCCTGGGCCTGCGGTCCGCGAAAGGCGATGAAACTCGTCAGTGGACGTTTTTCGACCCTGGTTGATCCGAGAAGCAGCGTAAATGGCCTGTTATCGACAGGTTTTGCGAGATGAGTCTCGAAGAGCTTACGCAACCTTGCCGGCTCAAGCTGTCGTGGCCCGCGCGGACACCCAGCCACCGCGATCCAGCACGTGGCCGCGCTGCGGCGTCGAATCGCCCGTGACCAAAGCGACGGCGCGACAAAGTGCGACGGGGCCACGATGTTTTTCATGGGACGACGGTGTCCGGAAATGAGCCGGGGCGGTTCCTTCGGGACTGAGATGTTCCGAATCGGCGCTGGCTCGAGCGAATGCGGGCGACCTGAACCTGTCGCGCCAGATTGCCTAGTCTGACTGCTGCGTTCCTGACGGGGGCGTCGGCGACTTGACCCTCGGGCTGAGTACGAAATCCGATCTGCCGTCGGAGGTCCGCACCGCGGCGGCAGCGGAGGTCTCATCTCCTTGCTGGAGCATGGAGAAAACGAAATGCGCCTTCTCCTCTCCCCTCGTGTAGGTCTTCGACGCGAATGAAAGGCCAGCGTCGCCATAGATCTTGCGGTCGAATTTCGTGTGGCTGCGCTCGCGGTCGAAGGCTATCTCGAGCTCAATTCGCTCCAGAAACCGAGAGTCGCCGGAAGGCAGAACCAGCTCGATCCCGTCAGGCATATCGATCGTGACGGGCAGCCGTTCAACGCCATCGTTGTCAAACGTAAACTGCGCCACGGGCGATGCCGTGCAATACCAATGCAGAACGTCCGCCAGCGGGAGCGTTTGATCGCCAAGCCTCAGCGATACGCCGGCGACCATCACCGTGTCGGGTATGGGTTCCTGGCCCTTGACCAGATGTAACGAGACGTTCTCCGCGACTGGAAAGTGCGCAACGACCAAGGCCGCGTCCGGCAACTCCGCGATCAGGTGCCAGTTCCCCGACGTTGCTTCTTCGAGTGTGAGTGTCTGGATGCGCGCCTTCTCGGCTGCCGCCCGCGCCGTCTTGGCGAAGCCCGCCCGCGCGACCGCGATCAGCTTGTCGACGGGCAGGTTGGCGTACTTGCCCCGCAGGGTGTCGATCCAGATCTGATCCGCCTTGCGCTTGTGGTCGCGGCACTCCAGCGCGAGCGTCACGTCCTTGCCGCTGACGGTCGCATGAACGCAGACGTCGACCTCCCGCAGCTCTCCGGTCAGATGGTCGGCGAGCATCTCCGATTCGACGACACGGACCCCGGACGCGGCGAGCTGCCGCTCGACTAGGGCGATCAACGCCTGGAAATCGTTGGTGCGCTTTAGCACGGACTGCTGTGTGCGATCTTATCGCGGTGCGGAGCCCAGATCTGAACGGTCAGGCCAAAGGAGAGCTGCTAAAGAATCGTCAGCTCGCGCTGGGCGGGCTGAGGTTCTTCTCAACTTCTGCGAGCGTGATCATCATCATCATTGGATCGACTGGACACTCGTAAAATCCGGAACGGGCATAGAAGCGCTTAGCGTCATCTGACATCGCATGAAGCAGCACGGCGCGAATGCCAGCGATTTGAGCGGCCGCGATGGTACGGAGCAGGGCGTCCTTTAGAAGCGCGGAACCAAGACCTTGTTTCTGGTAGGCGGAATCGACGGCCAAACGCGCAAGCACCATCACCGGAATTGGATCCGGCATGTTGCGCCTCGTTTTGGCGGACACGTCCTTGTGAGCAACTGCGCCGTTCGAAAGCGCATAGAAGGCGACCACACGTCCACCTTCTGTCACGACGTAGGTCCGTGAGGTGCCCAGCGCCTCATTCGCAAGCGCTCGACGTTTCAGCCAATTGTCGAGTTCAGGCGTACCGGAGTCGAAAGCGCTAACGTCGTGCTCGGCTGTCAGGTGCTCTGGAGCGCTAATTCCTACCGCACTCATCGCTCCCAGGGGGCTTTTCTAGAGAGAAGCTCCCGCAGACGCGGGTTCTCGGCGGGAGAGGCATCCAGCGCAGCGTTGAACTTCGCGAACGCATCCGTGTCCAGCTGAAAATACCGCTGGTCGAGAAGTACAGTTGTCGCTTCACGGGTTGCTGCGTCCAGAACGAACTGAGTACGGTCCTTCCCGGCAGCTTCAGCGGCTCGATCGATGAGCGTGCGTCGCTCTTCCTCGATGCGGATGTTGATGGTTCGTGTCCGCGCGGCGGTTGCAGTGGCTGCCATGGTTTGCTCCCTATGCGACGCCCATGTCGAGACGTCGATGTCGCAACTTTAGCGTGCCGTATACACGATGTCAACACATCATCTACCGGAACCAGTTGCGGACATCGTCCAGTCC
>JAIVJN010000173.1 GCA_020200025.1 Acidobacteriota bacterium
GTGACCATCGACCCCTACGATCGAGCGAGCGAGCGCGTTCGCGTCTTCGACACGACGCTGCGCGACGGCGAACAGGCGCCCGGGTTCAGCATGTCGGTGGCCGCGAAGCTGCGGGTCGGACGCGCGCTCGAACGCCTGGGGGTGGACGTCATCGAAGCGGGCTTTCCCGTCGCGTCGGCCGGCGATTTCGCCGCCGTCGACGCCGTCGCCAGAGCCGTCCGCCGGCCGATCATCGCGGCGCTGGCGCGGGCAGTGCCGGGCGACATCGAACGGGCCGCGGCGGCCCTTGCGGCGGCCGCCCGCGCGCGCATCCACGTGTTCCTGGCCACCTCGGATTTGCACCTGCGCGAGAAGCTGCGCATCGATCGCGCGACCTGCCTGCAGCAGGTGGTCGACGCCGTACGGCTCGCGCGCACGCTCTGCCCCGACGTGGAGTTTTCGGCCGAGGACGCCACGCGCAGCGATCTCGCCTTCTTGGCCGATGTCGCCGCGGCGGCCGTCGACGCAGGCGCCAACACCATCAATTTGCCCGATACGGTCGGTTACGCCATGCCCGCCGACATTCACCGGATGTTCCGGGCGGTGAGTGCCCGACTGCGGGGTCGTGCGGTGCTCTCGGCCCATTGCCACGATGACCTCGGCATGGCCGTCGCCAACTCGCTCGCGGCCATCGAGGCGGGTGCCCGTCAGGTGGAGTGCACGGTCAACGGGATCGGCGAGCGCGCCGGCAACGCCGCGCTCGAAGAGGTGGTGATGGCGCTCTCCGTGCGTCAGGACCGGCTGCCCTACGTCACCGGCGTTCAGACCCCGGCGCTCGTGCCGACGAGTCGGACGCTGGCCGAGGTCGTGTCGATCCCCGTTGCGCCCAACAAGGCTGTGGTGGGCGCCAATGCCTTCGCGCACGAAGCGGGCATCCATCAGGACGGCATGCTCAAGAATGCCATGACCTACGAAATCATGCGTCCCGAGGATGTGGGAGCCCCTGGCTCGCGCCTGGTGCTCGGCAAACACTCCGGCACTCGGGGCGTCGACGCGCGCTGCCGCGAGCTCGGCTACCGGCTCTCCCCCACCGACCTCGAGCGCGTTTACCGTGCGCTGATTGCGTTGGCAGATACGGTGGGAACGTTCGACGAAGGCCAATTGGCCGCGCTCATCGAGGACGTGGCCGATGGCCACGGCGTCGCGGTGCCGTGCGTGTCGGCACACGGCCACCGCACGGAGACCACCCTGTGACGTTGCGCATTGCCGTGTTGCCGGGCGACGGGATTGGCCCAGAGGTGATCGCGCAAGCCACGCGTGTCCTGCGTTCGGTCTGCAGCTTGAGCGGGCAAGAGCTTCGCCTCTCGGAGCACGCCATCGGAGGCGCGGCGCTTCGGCACGGCGACTCGCCCTTGCCCGCGAAAACGCTGCGTGCCTGCCGCGACAGCGATGCCGTGTTACTCGGGGCCGTCGGCCATCCCGCGTTCGATGCAGAGTCTCCGGCGCAGCGTCCCGAGGCCGGGCTGCTCGGCTTGCGCCTCGCTCTCGGTGGCTTCGCCAACCTGCGACCGGCCATCTGTCACGACTCGCTCGCGGCGTGCTCCCCGCTCAAGAGCGAGCGCGTGCGCGGCGCCGACATCCTGATCGTGCGCGAGCTGCTCGCGGGCCTCTATTACGGCACGCCGCGCGGCGCCGATGCCCGCGAACAGTCGGCATGGAACACGATGCGCTACACCAAAGCCGACGTCGTCCGGGTGGCGCGCGTCGCCTTCGAGCAAGCCCGGATGCGACGGGCGCGTGTCACCTCGGTCGACAAGGCGAACGTGCTCGAGACGTCGCGGCTGTGGCGCGCCACCGTCGACGAGGTGCACGCCCTCTACCCGGATATCGCGCTCGATCACATGTTCATCGATACGTGCGCCATGCGCCTTGCGACCGATCCGCGAAGCTTCGACGTGATCCTCACGGAGAATCTCTTCGGCGACATCCTGAGCGATGAGGCCGCTGCGGTGACCGGCTCGCTCGGCGTCCTGGGATCGGCGACGCTCGGCGGCGGTGTGGGAATCTTCGAGCCGGTACACGGGTCCGCACCCGACATCGCGGGTCGCGGCGTGGCCAATCCCATCGGCGCCATTGCCAGCGCGGCGTTGTTGCTGCGCCACGCCGGCCGACTCGATACTGAAGCCAACGAGATCGAGCGAGCCATCGAAGACGTGCTCGAACGCGGCTACCGGACGCGTGACCTGGCCATCGCGGACGAGTCGTGGATCACGACCGCCGAGATGGGCGAGGCCATCGAACACTCGATGGCCGAGTCCATCGATCGCCGTTGGGCCTACCATGCCGTCTGAGGGCGCGTCGGGCCCGCGCACCCTGCTCGACAAGCTCTGGGCGGATCATGAGGTGTGCCCGCGCGAGGGCGGTCAGAGCCTGCTGTATATCGATCGGCACTTTCTGCACGAGGTGACGTCGCCGCAGGCGTTCGAGGGCCTGCGGCTGGCCGGACGGGCGGTTCGACGGCCCGACCTGACCTTCGCGACCCTCGATCACAACGTGCCGACCACACCGCGTCATCTGCCCATCGCCGACCAGTTGGCGGCGGCGCAGATCGACGCGCTGCGCCGCAACTGCCACGAGACCGGCATCCCCTTGTTCGACTTGGCGTCGCCCTATCAAGGGATCGTGCACGTCATCGGCCCCGAGCTGGGGCTGACACTGCCAGGCCTGACCGTCGTCTGCGGCGACAGCCATACCAGCACGCACGGCGCGTTTGGCGCGCTCGCGTTCGGCATCGGCACATCGGAGGTCGAGCAGGTTCTGGCGGCGCAGTGTCTCGTGCTCAAGAAGCCCGCCGCCATGTTGGTTCGCTTGAACGGCAACGCGGCGCCCGGGATTACGGCCAAGGACGTGGCGTTGGCCGTCATCTCGCGAATCGGTCCGGCCGGCGGTCAAGGCCACGCCATCGAGTTCGCGGGCGACTACGTGCGCCAGTCGTCGATGGCGGCGCGCATGACGCTGTGCAACATGAGCATCGAAGCGGGCGCGCGGTCCGGCCTGGTCGCGCCCGACGATGTGACGTATCGCTATTTGCGCGGCCGCCGCTACGCGCCGCAGCGGGCGGCCTGGATGGCCGCCGTGCTCGACTGGCAGCGTCTCACCAGCGATGCCCACGCCCCCTTCGACCGAACGATCGATCTCGATGTCGGCCACATCGCACCGGTCGTCACCTGGGGCACGCGTCCCGACATGTCGGTCGCGGTGACCGGCCGCGTGCCAGACCCGGCCGCGCTCGCCAGTGACGTCGAGCGGCAGGAGGCGGAGCGCGCCCTGGCGTACATGGGACTCTCGCCCGGGACACGCATCGAGGCGGTCGCGATCGATCGGGTCTTCATCGGCTCGTGCACGAATGCGCGGCTCGAGGATCTGCGCGATGCGGCGCGCATTGCGCGCGGCCACCGGGTCGCGGCGCACGTGCGGGCGCTCGTCGTGCCGGGCTCGCAACAGGTCAAAGCCGCCGCCGAGCGCGAGGGCCTCGATCAAGTGTTCATCACCGCCGGCTTCGAATGGCGCGAACCCGGGTGTTCGATGTGCCTTGGCATGAACGCCGATGTGCTCGAAACGGGAGAGCGGTGCGCATCGACGAGCAATCGCAACTTCGAGGGCCGCCAGGGGCGCGGCGGG
>JAIVJN010000174.1 GCA_020200025.1 Acidobacteriota bacterium
ACACCAAACCGGGGCACCCAAGCACCTGTCGCACCTCGCACCCAAGTACCAGCGTACCCGTCGCACCTGTCCGTCGCGTCTACTTATCGGTTCGCGCCGCGACCTTTGCCCAGGTGTCCTTGAGCGACACGGTGCGATTGAAGACCGGTGCCCCCGGTAGCGAGTCCGGATCCACCGAGAAATAGCCGAGGCGCTCGAACTGGTATCGACGTCCCACTTCCGCATGCGCCAGCATCGGCTCGATCTTGGCTCGACGAACGTCGAGCGATGCAGGATTCAAAAAAGCTGTCAGGTCGGCATTTTCGCGAGCGGCACGCGCTTCGGGATCCTCGACCGTGAACAGTCGATCGTACAAACGCACTTCGGCGTCGGCCGCCTTGTCGACGGCGACCCAATGAAGCGTCGATTTGACCTTGCGACCGTCCGGCGCGTCTCCGCCGCGCGTCGCGGGATCATAGGTGCAGCGCAGCTCGCGTAACGCCCCATCGCCGTCCCTGACCACCTCGTTGCACGTGATGAGGTAGGCGTTGCGCAGACGCACCTCGCGTCCCGGCGCCAGTCGAAAGAACTTCTTGGCTGGGATCTCCATGAAGTCGTCGCGCTCGATGAAGATCTCTTGTCCGAACGGGACTCTCCGCGTGCCAGCCGCGGGATCTTCCGGGTTGTTGACGACGTCCATGTCCTCGATGAGGTCTGCCGGATAGTTCGTGAGCACGATCTTCAAGGGATTCAGCACGGCCATCGCACGCGGCGCGCGCCGGTTGAGCTCCCCGCGGATACAGTGCTCGAGGAGGCCGATGTCGATGACGTTTTCTTTCTTGGCGACACCGATTCGCGTGCAGAAATCGCGTATGGCGGCCGGCGTGTAGCCGCGACGGCGCAGTCCCGAAAGCGTGGGCATCCGCGGATCGTCCCAACCCGTCACATGGCCTTGCTCGACCAATTGCAACAGCTTGCGCTTGCTCATCACGGTGTAATTCAGGTTGAGCCGCGCGAACTCGTACTGCCGCGGGTGGTGCGATGTGTGGGCGTGCTCGACGCACCAGTCGTAGAGTGGCCGGTGATCTTCGTATTCGAGCGTGCACAGAGAGTGCGTCACCCCTTCGATGGCGTCCGACAGCGGATGGGCGAAGTCGTACATCGGATAGATGCGCCACGTCTCACCGGTCCGATGATGCGGCGCGTGCCGAATCCTGTAGAGCACGGGATCTCGCATGTTCAGATTCGGCGCTGCCATGTCGATCCGCGCCCGCAGCACGTGGGCGCCGTCGGGAAAGGCGCCTGCCCGCATCCTGCGGAACAATGCGAGGTTTTCCTCGACCGAACGGGTGCGAAACGGTGAATCCCGACCGGGCTCGCTGAGCGTGCCGCGCAGATCGCGAATCTGGTCCGCCGACTGCGAGTCGACGTAGGCTGCCTCGTGCCGAATCAGCGATTCCGCGAACTCGTAGAGCTGCTCGTAGTAATTGGAGGCGTAGTACTCGCGGCCGCCCCAGTCGAATCCAAGCCAGCGCACGTCGGCCTTGATCGACTCGACGTATTCAACATCCTCTTTGACGGGGTTGGTGTCGTCGAAGCGTAGGTTGCAGAAGCCGCCGAACTCCTGTGCCACCCCGAAATCCAGGCAGATCGCCTTCGCATGGCCGATGTGGAGATAGCCATTCGGCTCGGGCGGAAAGCGCGTGATGATGCGACCGCCGTTTTTCCCGGCGGCCACATCGGCTGCGACGATCTCACGGATGAAGTCTTGCGGCGCGGTCAGGGGAGTGGCGTCGTTCTTCTCAGGCATGACGATCGTACGATCACGGGCGCACCTATTCACCTGCGCAGGGCGCGCCGGCGAGCACCGCCAAGACGATGAGCGGGTTCCGTCCGCGCCGGGAAAGCGCATAGGGGGTGCCGCGCGGAACGACGGCGAAACTGCCGGCCGCCACCGTCATATCCTTGTCATCGAGCTTGAGCGTGCCGTCGCCGCCGATCACGTAGAACATGCCATCGGCACTCGGATGCTGCCGTCCGGTCCATGGTTCGCGAATCTGCCAGACGAGCGCCTGTCCGACCCCGCTACATCCAATCAGCGATTCCTTCTGTGGCTCGCGGTTGCCGATGAAATTGCGTTCGAGCCAATCGGTCAAGGCCATGGACTTCGGATCGCCCGGTGGTGGTAATGTCGGCTCCGCGGGTTTCGGCGGCGGTGGCGGCGGCGGTGGGGGTTCTATTCTCGGAGCCGGCGCCGGCGTCAGCGTCACGGCGACGTCGAGCGTGCGTTGGCCCGCTCGCGTTGTGATCTCCCGTTCGAACGAGAGATAGCCCTCGCGATCGAAGCGCACACGGTAGGTGCCGACGCGCATTCCCTGCAACTGCAGCACGCCATTCGGGTCGGTCGTACCGCTCCTGTCGAGCGGTCCACCGGCGGTCACGGTCACGTCACCTAAGGGCGCACCCACACCGTCGGTGACCGTGACGATGACCGTTGACGACGTTGGCTGGGCCGGCGTTGTGCGTTTCGGCGCCGCCGGAGCCGGCGGCTGGACAGGCGTCTGCGGCGCCGGCGCCGGCGCGGCCGGTTTGGGAGGCGTCTGCGGCGTCGGCGCGGAAGGTGTTTGCGCCGCGAGCATCGCGGGGATCACCAGCAAACTGAGCAGTGCCGAGGCCGCCCTCTTCATACGCAATCCTAGTATCTCCAGCTTTTCACGTCAGCACCCGGAGGTGCCGTCGTGAGCATCCGCTCCACTGCCTTGGGGATGTACATCTGATGATACCGAAGGCGCGAGAGCGCGTTGGGGCGGGTGTGATCGCCGTTCCAGCAATGCTCGGCCCGATCGCCGTAGTCCACCTCGCCCCCATAGTACGGATTGGTCGTCGCCTCGAGATAGTGCTCGACCAGATACACGGCGTTGTTCAAATAGTAGTTGTCCATGTCGCCGACGTAGACGTGCAGCTTGCCTTCGAGTTTCTTGCCCAGGCCCTTTGCCCAGTCACGCTGCAGGATATGAGACAGGTCGTAGTGCTCGCGCCAGGACTCGGCAACCGCCTTGTCGATGACTCCGGTCCGCTTGTCCCAGATGCGGGCCGGATACCCGTCCGCACCAACGGGACTGAACGTGGACTCCCACACGTCCCATTGCTGCCCCGATCGCGTTTTCGTGCCGAGCACCAGCTCGAGGCGGTTCATCTCCTCGAGGGTCGAGCTGACGTGCCCAAGATAGTTGCGCAGACCAGGCCGCGGCGTCTTCTTCCACGTGTCGTCCAGATAGTAGGCGTTCTTGTCCTTGTATAAGTCGACCACGGTGTAGGCAGGAAGCGCGCCGAGAAGTCGGGTATCAGCGTCGGGTCGGGCGGCTCTTCGCGGAAGCCGGTGAACGTATACGGGAAGTGCCCGTGGTAGATGAACAGCGGGTAGCGGGCGTCAGGATGCGTCTCCCACTCGTGCGGGACGAGCACGTTGGCGCCGAGGTGCATCGGGCGACCCCAGAACTTCGTGAGCAAGGCGCTCTGGATACGTTCGTGCTTGATGTACTTGCTGTCTGTGGGCGGCGGAATTGGCGGGATGACCTGATCGAGCACCAGATCAATCGTGCCGCCGCGCTTGGCATCGAAGGCGACCTGGCGAGGCGCCGAATACAGGTTGCCGGGCGCCTGGCTCCACTGTTGCCCTTCGCCGCGGTCCATCGGCATCTTGACCGTGTGGCCGTCCCCTCGCGTGAACGTCTCGTACTTGTGCAGCAGGGCCTGCACCGTGTACGTGCCGGCCGGAATGTCGTTGATGCTGTCGAGCGGAAAGCCGAGCACGCCACCGTCGACGATCGTGGGCATGCCGGGTCGCCAGCCGTCGACGTCCACCCCAAACACAGGCTGTCCCGTCGGCCCATCGCTCACTTGAAAGCGCGGCTCGGCGTTCGCGAGACGCGACACGATGACGAGCAGGCGCCCGTCGAGGGGCTGGCTCGCGGTTCCGGCCGGTAGCGTCACGCTGAACCGGAACGGTCCCCCCTGCGCCCGGGGTACGTCGACCCCGGTCAGCGCGCCGAGGGCAAGCGCCAGGACGGCGGTGAGAGCATGGCGCATGGCGCGGAGTGTATCATTCGGCTCACGCCTTGCGGAGCCGGAAGCCACGCGCGAGGCAGTCAATCGGGTGATGACGCTCGAAGGTCTTCGACGCCTCCTGTGCCTCGTCTCCCGCGCCTCTTCAAGCGCCTGGTGGAGGCGGTTTCGGATGCACCTTCTTCTTCCCACCCTTGCCGGTGTAATCGTTCAAGCCGCAGAACGCCATGACCTTGTAACCCTTCGATTCCAGTAAGGCTGCCGCACGGGCAGCCCGGCCCCCGCCATTTCAAGCGGTGATGATGGCCTTGTCCTTCGGAATCTCTTTGAGGCGGCCTTCGATCTGTCCGAGCGGGATGTTGACATAGCCGTCGAGCGTGCCCAGCTCTTCGAGCTCTTTCGGCTCGCGCACGTCGAGAAAGAACACCTCCCCCTTGTCCAGCAACGCCATCACCTCGTCGCTGGCCATTTTGGGCGCTTGGGGCGGCGGCGGCGTTTGTGCCATCAGGGTGATGGGCAGGAGAAGGAAGGCTCCAGCGAGGAGCAGTGGTCGCATTCGTGCCTCCAGTCGACGGATGGTAGCACGCACGGAGCCCCGACTACGTCTTCGCCGCCGGCTTTCGAGCGATGACGATGAAGAAGCCGCCCTCGCGGTGCCCCGTCACGATCATGCCGAGGTTCACGGCCAGGCGTTCGAGGCCGCTTCCGAGCCGTTGTGGCTTGAAGAGCCGTTCCGATTCGTCGATGGGCGACAGTGGCATCGTCTTCGGCACGCTGTTCACGAACTCGAAGCCGGTGCGGTACAGCCAAGTGACCACTTCTCCGACCGTGTGCTTCGACTCGTGCGGGTTCTTGTACTGGTCCATGAACCATGACCGGCGCTTCTCGCGGCTGACGTTCTGGTCGGAGGCGTGTCGGTCGAGGAAAAGGAACCGATCGTGACTCAGACGGAAGAGCGCGCGGCGCAGGTCCGTCGCGAGACGCCCGTATCGATGGTAGAGGCCAACGAGGATGAAGCCACCCGGACGCACGAGGCGCGCAATCGACTGGAAGCCCAGAAACGGATCGCTCGTGTGATGCAGGACGCCATTCGAGATGACGAGGTCGAAGCTCTCCGGCTTGAAGCTCGGGCGAAAGAGATTCATTTGATAGAAGTGGGCGCGCTCGAGCCCGTTCTGCTGTTTGAAGTCGAGCGCCATGCGCAGCGAGCTCATGCAGAGATCGACGCCGATCACCGTGCGATTGGCGATGGACAGGAAGTTGGTCAGCTGTCCCGTTCCGCATCCGCACTCGATGACGCGTGCGCCGAAGGGGATTTGATCGTCGAGCAGCTTGGCGAAGAGTCCTCGGCGCGCTTTGTCGAGCAGCGTGCCGGCGCTGTCGAAGTCGTCATAGTTGGGAAACGGATTGGCTTCGTAGAACGACTTCATCCGCTCGGTGACGTCGTCCTTGGTCGGATCCCACTCGTTGGGCCAGAAGAGCTGCGGGATTTCAGCGGTGATGGGAAAGCGGTGGCCGCATGCCTGGCAGAGCACACTCGCTTCACCAGTCGCCAGCCTCCCGCCGCATCCCGGGCAGCAGAAGAGATCCGGGTGGCGGTCGAGAAACCTCCCTCGAGCGCCGCTCCTCGACTCTGTCGAAGGCTCAATCATCCAAGAACGATCTTATAGCGTTCTCCGCGTACCTCAGGTTGCCAGCAACGACGCGGGCGGCTGATGTGTAGGGGTGTGGCTCCGAGCCGGCCGCCGTGATATGCACGACGGTGTGCCCGCGTGCCTTGAGGGCATCCGCAATCAGCGAGCGGTGACACTGCCACCACAGGATCTCCGCGCACATGACCGCCGTGGGCCTCTCGTCAGCCCCCGCGACGAGGTCATCGAGGGCCGCCTGGAAGGCCGGCGTCTCCATGTAGTCGGCGTATCCGCGGAACGAGAGGTTGCGCCAGGCCGTGTTCCGGGAGTCGGCACGCGACTGGCGGCGGCCACCGAGTGCGGCCACATGTGCATACGCAATGCGGGCCTGGGCGAGCGCAGAATCGAGTGCCTCGCGGTTGAACTGCGGGTGCCGCCGTGACGCCGGGTATCTCCGGACATCGGCCACGAGCGTGATGCCATGTGCGCTCAAACGTTGGCGAAACACGTCGAATGACACGTTCGAGTGGCCGATGGTCCAGAGCGTGGGCATTGCGAGTGCAGAGTGCAGAGTAGAGTGCAAAAGTGCAGAGTGCAAAGTGCAGGAACCAGATGCGACAGGTGCGGTAGGTGCTCAGGTACAGTATCGCCGACAAGGCAACCAGGTTGCTCTCGCGATCATTGAGAGCAACCTGGTTGCTTCGTCCCCTTGCGCAGTCCTGCTCACTCCGGCAACTGTTCCCCTTTGGGCTCTGGCAAGAAGAACGAACAGACGAGCCCGGTGGCATATACGAACGCGCCCACGGCCGCCGCAGCATATGCCAACCGGATGGATGGCGTCGGGCCCGGCATGACGTTGGTGAGCTGAGTCGTGACGAACGCAAAGCCCCTAGAAACATGCCCCACTTCGCGAGCTCGAGACTGGTCGTGCCGGCGTAGGCGAACACGAGCGGCACGACGATGAGACCTGGTAGCTGGAACGTGCGCAGCAACTGGCGGCGCGACAGGATGCGGAGAGCGAGATACGCGAGGATGAAGCGGCCGACCAAGCCCCCAACTTCCTGATACGCCTGCACGAGGCTGGCCGTCTGCTGTTGCTGCGGCACCGGAGCCGTGCGGACCTCGGGTAAGCCGGGCACGATGCGCGGCATCTGCTGGATGGCGCCAAACGCGGCGCCATAGGCGCAGGCGAACATGATGGTCGCAACGATCGTCGTGCGACGGAACTGCGGGGTGAAGAGGGCGGCAATGCTCGGCCGCTTCAACGTGCCGGCCGCCTTCTTCGCGTGCCACGCCGGCGATTCGGGCAGGAAGGGGCGGATGATGATCAGCGGCAACGCAGGGATGACGCCCGACATCAACGTGTAGCGCCACGGTGAGTGCCCGCCCGCGATCTCGGGGAACGACGAGGCATACGTGACCGCGATCGCGTACGCGCCGGTCACCATGAGCCCGCCCACCGACGAGAACGCCTGCGTATACCCGAGCGCCGCCTCACGCTGCTTCGGATCGTCGAAGAGCTCGGCGATCCAAGCGACCGCGGCGACGAACTCGACGAAGACGCCGACATAGGTCGTCGAGCGCAGGATCAACAGCGTCGTGATGTTGGTGGCGAACCCGGCGCCGAGCGCCGAGAACGCGTAAATCAAGATGCTCCACACCAGCACGCGTCGCCGGCCGAAGCGGTCCGTCAGATACCCGCCCACGAGCCCGAACGCTCCGCCCACCAGCGCCGGAATCCAGAAGAACAGGCCCACCCAGCGGTTGAACTCGGGCGTGCCGGGACGCGCGCCCGTCAGCTCTCCGATCGCCGGGCCCACCACGAGCGGCGCCATCAGCACTTCGTAGATGTCGAAGGCAAAGCCGAGAGCCGCGATCGCACAGATCAACCACTGTTGCGCGGTCAGCGTCCTGCGGTTGAGCGCCGGATGGGACGGGACGGGTGACATGCGCCTCCTGGGGAACGTGACGGTTGGAGCGGTGGGGCCCCGGCGTGCCGGCGGCGCAGCCTCGATCGGTCGAAAAGCGAAACGCGGCGCCGTTCCGCCGCGTAGTATACGAAACAGCCATGATCTCGCGTCTCACACTGCTCGTCTTTACGCTCCTGCTGACGTTCCCGCTTACGGCCGGCGCCGAGACCGCCTCGTTCGCTGGCCGCGGCGTCGATGGCCTCCTGGCCTGGGTTCCCCCGCTCGTTCCCGTCTCGGCGGCAACGACGGCTACGGCCGGGCAGACCACCGCGACGCTCACCGGTCGCATCCTCGATGCGAGCGGAGCGGTGCTGCCGGGTGTGACCGTGACCGCCCGGAACACCGACACCGGCTTCTCACGGTCGACC
>JAIVJN010000175.1 GCA_020200025.1 Acidobacteriota bacterium
GTATTGCAGCCCTCGCCGCCGACGTCTCACGGCCTGGCGATGTGGATCGCCTGGTCGAAGCAACGGTGGCACGATTCGGCGGTGTGCACATCCTCGTCAACAACGCGGGCGTGTATGGTCCGATGGGGCCCATCGAACATGTCGACTGGGCGCAGTGGACGAGGGCCATGGAGATCAACGTCTACGGCTCGATCCTGCCGGTGCGCGCCGTCCTTCCGCACTTCAAGCAGCAGGGCTACGGCAAGATCGTCCAGATATCCGGTGGCGGGGCGACCAACCCGATGCCCCGCCTGACGGCATATGCCACGTCCAAAGCTGCTATTGTCCGCTTTGCAGAGAGCGTGGCTCTCGAGGTTCGCGCGGACGGGATCGACGTCAACGCGCTGGCACCTGGCGCCCTTGATACGCGTATGCTCGACGAAGTGCTCGCAGCAGGGCCGGAAGCCGTGGGACAGGACTTCTACGATCGCATGGTGAAGACGAAAGCTCAGGGTGGCACGGCACTCGCCGTCGGTGCGTCGCTCGCGGTCTTCCTCGCGTCGCGAGCAAGTGATGGGATTACGGGGCGTCTGCTGAGCGCGGTCTGGGACCCATGGGACGCGCTCGAACAGCGCAGGGACGAGCTCGGCAATTCGGACGTCTACACGTTGCGGCGCATCGTCCCGAAGGACCGCGGCATGAGCTGGGGGGATCGGTGACGGCTCGACCCGGTGTCGCCATTGTGGGCTGCGGTTCGATTGGCCGCAAGCGCGCCGCGGCGCTCGGCGAAGCGCGGCTCGTGGCGTGCGCCGACACGCTGCCCGAGCGGGCCGTCGAATTGGCGCACAGCTTCTCCGGCGCCACCGCGGTGCCTTCGGCGGCCGACGCCGCCTGTCACCCCGATGCCGACATCGTCATCGTCGCGACGACCAACGACGCATTGACGCCCGTGGCGATCGCCGCCGTGAACGCGGGCAAGCACGTGCTCGTGGAGAAACCGGCCGCGCGCGACGTTGCCGAGCTCGACAGGCTCATCGACGCCGCGCGCAGATCTCGTCGTCTTGTCAGAGTGGGGTTCAATCATCGCTATCACCCAGCCCTCATCGAGGCGCGCGCGATCGTCGATTCGGGAGTGCTGGGATCGCTGATGTTCGTGCGCGGCCGCTACGGCCACGGCGGCCGTCTCGGATACGAGCGCGAGTGGCGTGCCGATCCCCTCATCGCAGGCGGGGGCGAGCTCATCGATCAGGGTGTGCATCTGATCGATCTGGCCGGCTGGCTGCTCGGCGAGCTCACGGACGTGCAGGGCCTGGCCACCACGTACTTCTGGCCGATGAAGGTCGACGACAACGCCTTCCTGACCCTGCGCACCGCCGCCGGCCAGACGGCGTTCTTGCACGTGAGCTGCACGGAATGGAAGAATCTGTTCTCACTGGAGATCTACGGCCGCGAGGGCAAGATTGCGATCGACGGTTTGGGCGGCAGCTATGGGGTCGAGCGCATCGCGCACTATCGCATGCTCCCCGAGATGGGTCCGCCCGAGACAGTGATTCATGAATATCCCGGGGTGGATCGATCATGGCAGCTCGAGTTCGCCGAGTTTCTCGACGATATTCGACAGAATCGCGAGCCTTCGGCCAACCTGGAGGCCGCGCGTCGAGCCCTGGCCATCGTGGGCCAAGTCTATGAACGTTCGAGGCAGCTCGCGCGCGCCGCGGTCACGTGACGCGACGGCAGTCGCCTGTCCCCCTCCCCGCCAACGACAACGGCCGCACACGACCGCGCCATGATCATCACTCGCAGCCCTCTCCGCATCACGTTGGGCGGCGGAGGCACAGACCTTCCGTCCTATTACCGGGAGCACGGTGGGTTTCTCATCGCCGCCGCCATCGACAAGTACGTGTACGTCACCGTGATGCGACCGTTTACTCCGGGCATCTATCTCAAGTACTCGAAGCTCGAACACGTGGACCGAACGAGCGACGTGCAGCATCCCATCATCCGCGAAGCGATCAAGCTGCTGGATTTTCGCACGCCGCAGGTGGAGATCACGACGCTTGCCGACATTCCCGCGGGCACCGGGCTCGGCTCGTCCGGCAGCTTCACCACGGCCCTCCTGAAAGCGCTCTACGCCCACCGGCGCCGCCTGTTGCATCCGAGCGAGCTCGCCGAGCTGGCCTGCGATGTCGAGATCAATCGTCTGGGCGAACCGATTGGCAAGCAGGACCAGTACATCGCGGCGTACGGCGGCATTACCTGCTTCACGTTCAATCCGGATGACACCGTCGAGGCACAGCCCCTCGGCATCGCGATGGACTCGCTCTTCAACCTCGAGGACAACCTCCTGCTGTTCTTCACGGGATTCTCGAGGAGCGCGAGCGAGATCTTGCAGGATCAGAAACAGCGCAGCGAAGAGCGGGAGGACGAGATTCGGATAAATCTCGACGACATCAAGGCGTTGGGACTGAAGAGCCGCGCGGCCTTGGAAAAGGGCGACACGGCGACCTTTGGCGAGCTGCTGCACGAGCATTGGGAGCACAAGCGTCGTCGATCGGGCGGTATGAGCAATCCGCAGATCGACGAGTGGTACGAGCTCGGGCGAAAGAACGGGGCCATCGGCGGCAAGCTGGTAGGCGCCGGCGGCGGTGGTTTCCTGATGTTCTATGCCGAAGATCACCGGCGTTTGCGCGCCGCGATGCAGACGGCCGGACTCGAAGAAGTGCGGTTCCGCTTCGATTTCGAAGGCACGAAAGTGCTGTTCGGCTGATGCTGCCGGTTGCCATCCTCGCCGGCGGGCTCGCGACCAGACTGCGGCCGATCACCGAGACGATTCCCAAGGCGCTGGTCGACGTGGCGGGGCGGCCGTTCGCCGAGCTGCAAGTGGAGTGGCTGCGCGCTCGAGGCGTCGAGCGCATCGTGTTTCTGGTGGGTTACCGAGGGGAGATGATTCGCGAGGCGCTCGGCAACGGACGACGGTGGAACGTGTCGCTGCAGTTCGTCTTCGACGGCCCGACGCTGCTCGGCACGGGCGGGGCCCTGAAGCGAGCGGTCCCGCAACTCGGAGACGCGTTCTTCGTGATGTACGGGGACGCCTACCTCGATTGTGACGTGTCGGCGATCGAGGCCGCCTACACAGCAAGCGGCGCCCCCGCGCTCATGACAATCCTGAAGAATCAGAACCGCTGGGACGTGAGCAATGTGCTGTTCGATGGCACGCGTCTCGTGAGATACAGCAAGCGACATCTCACGCCGGACATGCAGCACATCGATTACGGACTCAGTGTTGTCTCCAGGGCGGCGCTCGACCCGTATCCCAACGACGAGCCCTTCGATGTGTCGACGGTGTTCGAGGATCTCGCACGTGCCGGGCGGCTGGCGGCGTTCGAAGTGACGAAACGCTTTTACGAGATCGGCTCGCCCGAGGGGTTGGAGGAGACCCGGCAGCACTTGGGCAAGCCTTCTAAGCAACCGGGTTGACCTCAAAACTTACGAGGTCAACCCGGTTGCTTCCGCACCTACATGACCTACACTCAGCAGCACCTCAGCGAAGCGAAGGCCATCCTCGATCGACTCGACGTCGAGGTCATCGAGCGGATGGCGCGCGCGCTGGCCGACGTTCGCGCGCGTGGCGGCCGATTGTTCTTTCTCGGCGTCGGCGGCAGCGCCGG
>JAIVJN010000266.1 GCA_020200025.1 Acidobacteriota bacterium
ACCACGACGTATGTGGCTCGGATCGGGAACCGAGAGCCGCGCACCCTGAAGCGCGAATGGAACTTCCGTTTGCGGAAGGTCCAGAACGAATGGACGATCACACGCGCCGAGTCGAGGTAGCCACCGGCAGGTGGTGAAAAAGCCTCGAGCCAGAAGTCAGGAGTCAGAATGAACTTCCGTCGGGATTGTGCTTTCTGACTTCTGCCTTTCGACTTCGCCTTCAGGTTGCTGAGGTTCTTCAGCAACCGACTACGACCCGCCGAAGGCGTAATCGAGACCGAAGAGTGTGACGACCTGCGGCCTGAGCCCGCGCTTCGTCAACGGCACCGAGACGTTGGCGTTCAGCAGCCAACTGCTGCCCACGTTCCATTTGAGGCCGGTGACGAACGTGGCGGTGTAGGTGGGCCCTTCCGTGTTGATCAGCCGTATTGTATCGACGCCGGCAATGCTCGGGTGGGCGGCACGCTCCTCGGTGAGCTGCCCCACGTCAGAGATGCGGCGACCGAGCACCTCCCCGATGACGGTGACCTGTGATCCGGCGCTCACGCTGAGGGCACCGCGATAGTTGACCTCTTCGGCGAGGCCGCCGACGGTGAAACCCAGGTTGCCGTGCGCGGAAAAACGCCCTGGCTCGATCGAGCCCACAACCGACGTCCGGAACGACGATTCTCCGGAGCCGAGGAGATTCTCCTCGTCGCCGGTGGGCAGGCGGACTTCTCCGACGAGCGCGACACCCGTGCCGGTATCGCCCACCAGGCGCACCTTGCTGCGCACGGCCAGATCGCCCAAGCCTCGAGCCTCGGCCTCGGCACTCGCTTGCAGCAGACGCGCGCCTCGATAGGTGTTGACGCGCGCACCTTCGAGGGTGAGCCACACGAGCGGCGCCGCTACACCGACGTCCACCCGATCGTGCACGCCGAGGTTGGCGAACAGGGTCGCCGTGGTCGACCGCAGCGTCAGCGTCAGCGCCTCGACGTCGAAGGGCGTCGACTCGTCGCGAAACTGATTGGCTGTGGTGATAAAGGTGCCGTTCTCGAGATCGAAGCCGTCCAGCCGCGAGTAGCGCGCCGATTGCACGTTCAAGCCGACCGATGCCTGGCGTGACCCGGCCGTCAAGCTGCGCTCGGTGAAGAACGGACCGAAGCTGCTGCTGGCGCGCTCGAGCGTCCCCAGCGTCGAATTGAAGCGGTAGCTGAAGCCCGATGACGAGGAGCTGAGAGGCAGCGTCGTCAATTCGACGAGCAGCAAGCTCGTGATCGTGTCTCGGGTGATCTCGGTCGACGCGGCGTCCTTGACGAAGTCGCCGGTTGGCACGGACTGGTTGGTGAGCAGAAATCCGAGGACGTCCGACAACGGCTGCTGGGCCGCGGCCGGTGCGGCGGCAAGCGCCGACACGAGGAACGTCCAGCCGAACACGGCCGCTTGCAGAGTTCGTCGTTGCATCGTCAATTGTCGTCGCCGTCGGTGCGCGTGCTGGTGGTGGCCACGAGAGAGCCGTCGGGCTGCTGCGTGCCGGAGACGGAAACCGTCAGGCCATTCCTGTAGCCGCCGCAGCCCCCGTTGACAAAAGCCGTCGAGGCGTTGGTTCGCACCGTCCGGCTGCTGACCGTGAACGTCAAGTTCGGGCACGAGCCGCCGAAGCCGCTGATGGTACCGGCCACGGTGATCGGGGATGGTGACGGCGCCGCGTCTTGGGTGACGGTGAAGGCCCTTCCCTCCACGGTCAGGTTGCCGGTGCGCTGGCCGCCGGTGTTCGCCGCCACTGTGTAGCGCACTTCTCCACTACCGGTGCCCGTCGCGCCACTCGTGATCGTGATCCAAGGCACCCCGCTCGAGGCGGTCCGCTGACAGGTCCCGGCAGACGCGGTTACTTGTATGGAGCGTTCCCCGCCCGTGCTCGGCACCGTCTGCGAGGTTGGCGTCAAGGTGAAGGTGCACGGCGGTGGGGGTGGCGCTGCCGCGTCCTGCACGATCGCGACCGATCGTCCCGCAATCGTCAGAGAAGCGTTGCGCTCGGATGTGGCGGTGTTGGCAGAGGCGCGATAGCGGACGCGGCCGTTGCCCGTGCCCGCGGGGACGTCCAAGATTCCCGACGTCCCTTCGACAATCGTGAGCCACGACTCGCCGCCGCTCGCCGACCACGTGCAGCTCGCCGCCGATGCGGTGACCTGCACTTCACGCTCCCCGCCGGCGACCGGGAAGCGATCGGAGGTGGGGGATACGGTGAACGTGCAAAGCGGCGGAGGTGGAGCCGCGGCGTCCTGAGCGATCGTCACCGGCACGCCTGCCACGGTCAGCGCGGCGGTGCGCTCCGAGGTCGCGCTGTTCGCGGAGGCGCGATAGCGAACACGCCCATTCCCTGTGCCTGATGTGCCCTCGACGATCGACAGCCACGATTCGCCGCCGCTCGCCGTCCACGTGCAACTGGCCGCCGATGCGGTGACCTGGATGTCGCGCTCGCCACCGCCGACCGGGAACCGATCTGAGGTGGGCGACACCGTGAAGGTGCACGCCGACGGTGGCGGCGGTGGAGGCGCCGTTCCTTCTTGCTCCACGACCAGCGTTTCCGTCCCGATGATGACCCTGCCGGTTCGTCCAGAGGTGGAGGAGTTGGCCGCGACCGTATAACGAACCGTCCCATTGGCCGTCCCGATCGCGTTGCCGCCGATCGTGATCCATGGTGCCGTGCTCGAAGCCGTCCACGCACACGCCGCGTTGCTCGCGGTGATGCGTACGTCGTAGTCGCCGCCCTGCGCGCTTACCGCTTGCGAGGTCGGCGTGAGGCTCAACGAGCACTCCGACTGTGCCGGTTGAGCGGTCGTCTGGGTCACGGTCACCGTCTGGCCGCCAATGATCAGCGTGCCCGAACGGGTGGCTCCCGTCGTGTTCGACGCAATCACGATCTCGACGGCCGCGCTGCCGCTGCCGCTCCCCCCGCTGACGACAGTCAGCCAGGGGGCATTGGACACCGCGGTCCATGGGCAGGAGGCCGCCGAGGCCACGATGCCGACGACGCGAGTGCTCGTGTCGCCGGAGACGTCGAGTGTGGTCGGTGCCACGACCAGGCGACACGCAGGATCGCCGGGACCGGGCGGCACGATGGTCGCGCCCGCTTGCGACACTGTGTGGGTGAGGCCGGCAAGCACGACGCTCCCACTTCGCGGAGAGGTAGCAGTATTCGCCGCGATTTGCAGGGTGACGGTGGCGTTGCCGCTGCGAGACGCGCCACCGCCGACCGTAATCCACGGCACCTCGCTCGCGACTGTCCAGGCGCATGCGTCACTCTGAGTTGAGACGGCGACGGTGCGGCTGCCGCCGGCGGCGTCGATCGTGCTGCCGGGACTGCTCAGTGCATAGCTGCACACCGCGGCGGCCTGGCTCACCTCGACCCGCCGCTCGTTGATCACGATCCCGGTGCTGCGGCTTGTCGTCTGCGAATTCGCGGCGACGGAATAGCTGACGCCTCCTTCTCCTTGACCCGTGGCGGCCGACGTCAGTGTGATCCAGGTGGCCTCGGCGCGCGCGCTCCACGAGCACTCACGATTGAGCGTGATCGCGATCTGCCCGTTGCCTCCCGCTGCCGACATGGTGCTCGACTGGGGTGCCAGCGTTGGCTCGCAGCGGGTGGAGGAAGGCCCGGTGACATTGGTCGATGACGACGACCCGCCGCACGCGGCCGCCAGCAACGCGATTGCAGATAGCGCGGTCAGACGACACAGCACGAGCTTGGGGTGCCAGGGAGGCATGTTGGGAGACTAGCAAGGCATCTCGTAAACGGGCAACGTCGAATTTTCGGATCGGCCCAATGCCGAGCTGGGCATTCGAGCGTTATCGGCCGCGCTGTCCATCAGCGGGGCAGGGCGGGGAACACGGAAACGCCTGGAGGATCGCTCGAGGTGGAGACCAAGTCCCGTGTGATCTCCCTGATCGTCGGTGCCCCAGCGAGTGCCATGGCCAGAACTAGTTCTGTACGCAGCAAGTCGAGCACACGCTTCACGCCGTCCTCGCCCGCCGCGGCGAGTGCCCAGAGATACGGCCGCCCGATGAGAACCGCCCGCGCCCCCAGCGCGACCGCCTTCAGCACGTCGACCCCTCGCCGAATGCCGCCGTCGAGTAGCACCTCGACGCGCCCCTCGACCGCGCTGACGACGGGTGGAAGGGCGTCGATTGTCGCCGGCGCGCCGTCGAGTTGCCGCCCTCCGTGATTCGACACGACGATGCCGGCGACGCCCGCCTCCACCGCCCGACGTGCATCGTCTGGCCGGAGGATGCCTTTCAAGAGCACAGGCAGCCGCGTGAGCGACTGCAGCCATTCGACCGCGGACCACGACAGCGACGTGTCGAAGAGACCGTGGACGTAGGCGGAGAAGCTCGATCCCGCGCTCCAGCGTGTCGAGTCGGCGTTGACGCCCTGGCACGTCTCCAGATTGCGCATCGAGAGCTCGGGCGGCAGCACGAATCCGTTTCGCACGTCACGTTCGCGACGGCCGAGCACGGGCGTGTCGACCGTCAGGGCGATGGCGCGGTAGCCGGCCGACTCGGCGCGGGCGACGAGCTCGCGCGTGATGCCGCGATCCTTGTAGACATAGAGCTGAAACCACAGCGGCCCGCTCGCGGCCTCGGCCGTCTCTTCGAGCGTGCACGTCGAGATCGTGCTCGCGGTCATCAGGGTTCCGGCGGCGCCGGCCGCGCGCGCGGCGGCGCGCTCGCCGTCAGGGTGAGCAAGCTTGTTGAATGCCGTGGGTGCGAGGCCGATCGGCATGCTCAGGGTCTGGCCGAGAACGGTCGTCGAGGTGTCGATGCGGCTGACGTCCACGAGCACTCGGGGCCACACGGTAATCCGTCCGAACGCGGCGCGGTTCTCTGCCAGCGTCCGCTCGTCGCCGGCGGCACCGGAGTAGTAGTCGAACGCCGCGGTGCTCATCCGCTCGCGCGCGAGCGCTTCGAAGTCGCTGACGTTGATGGGATCCATCTGGGCACTCTAGCTTCGTCGGCACACGGCACACGGCAGAAAGGCAGAAAGGCAGCCACGAAGGCCACGAAGGCCACGAAGGCCACGAAGGCCACGAAGATTACCAAAGACGCACGAAGAAGCGTACCGTCAAGAGATCTTCGTACGATCCCTCGGTGACTTTCGTGTGCTTCGGGGCTTCCTCTCAGCGCGCCCTGTCGAAATACGTCACGAGCTGCTGTGTCACTCGTCCCATCCGGTCTTCGGCGTCGCCATACGGCTCGGCGATCGCATTGAGGAGGAAGGATACGACCACCGGGCCCGAGCGGGCGAAGACGATGCCGACGTCATTCGCGAGCACGGGCGGGAAGTCACCCGTCTTGTGCGCCACGGGTACGTCGAGATAGTGCGGCAGGCGGCGGGCGCCGGCCTGCTGCGCGCGCATGACCCGGATGAGGTCCTCGCACGATTTCTGAGACAGCCGGAAGGCCGAGGCTTTCGCCTCGGCTGTACCCGGCCGCGGCTGAAGCCCCGGCCCCGGCCCGCCGTACGCGCAGACGTGCAACGCCTCGAGCATCTGTCCGGTTGCGCGAGGTGTGATCTCACCGAGCCAGTACGTCCGATCGTCGTTCGTCTTCTGATTCGACTCACCGTCGGAGAGCGCGCGATACTTCGCAAACAACTCGCCCGTCGTTTGCGTCAACTTCATGTCGTAGCCGCGATCCGTCAGCCACGCGTTCACGCTGGCGACACCACCGACCTTACCGATGGCGACATCGGTGGCTGTGTTGTCGCTCGTGATGATCATCTGCATGATGACGTCGCGCAGCGTCGGCTGCAGTCCGGCTTCGTGATATCGAAAGATCCCGGAGCCGCTGCGCACGTCCTCGGCCCGCAGCGTGACACGCTCGCCCAGTGAGAGCTTGCCGGCCTCCGCGAGCTCGTAGGCGAGCAACGCGACCGGTATCTTGATGACGCTCGCGCTGTTGAACGCTTCGGCGTCTCGAACGCCTGCCACCTCCCCGGTGGTCAGGTGCTTCACCCAGATGCCGGCCCTGGCCGGAATCTTCGGCAGCTCTGTATCGAGCAGACGTTGCACGGCCGATGGCTGCTGCGTTGAAGCCGTCATCCCACAGAGAAGACCAAGCGCGGCGAACCCGGGCGCGTGACGGCGAAAGCTGAATCCCAGATACATGATCGATGACCCACGCATCAATAGATGGCCACGGACAGCATGAAGGGCGCGAACGAGCTTACCAAGGCTTCTTAAGGGTAAGCTCTTCGTGCGTTCTTCGTGCCCTTCGTGGCCGTTGTTCTTTCGAGCGGCCGACACGGATCCTATATGCGACTCCTGACCACCGCGCTCCTCCTTGCCTTGTCCAGCGTCGGTCCTTCGTTTGCCCAAACGCTCGAGCCGCTGTGGCCCGGCGCCAAGTACGATGCGGCGATACCGACTCTGAAGCAGATCGTCGGTCACGAGCCCGGGATCGAGATCAGTTCGCCTGACCAGATCGGACAGTATCTGCAGGCGCTGGCCACGGCGGCACCGAGCCGAACGCGCTTGGTCGAGTACGCGCGGTCGTGGGAAGGGCGTCCACTCTGGTTGCTGGTTGTCGGGAATCCCGATCGCATGCAGCGACTCGACCAGGTGAAGGCCGACTTGAAGAAGCTGGCCGACCCGCGCGCGGTCTCGGCGGCCGAGGCGGACCGTTTGGTCAACGAGCTCCCGGTCGTGGTGTGGCTGGTACACGGTGTGCACGGCAACGAGATCTCCTCGTCGGACGCGGCGCTGCAGGAGGCCTATCACCTGCTCGCCGCCCAGGGCGATGCCGGGGTCGACGCGGTTCTTCGCGACGCGCTCGTGCTGATCGACCCGATGCAGAACCCAGACGGCCGCGCGCGATTTCTCTTTCAGAATCTGCAAGGGCGCGCGGCGACACCCGATCCGGCGCCCTTCAATACCGAGCACGACGAGCCTTGGCCGGGCGGCCGATCGAATCATTACCTGTTCGACATGAACCGCGATTGGTTCGCGCAGACGCAGCCCGAGACGCGGGGACGCCTGCAGATTGCGCTCGACTATTGGCCGCACGTCAACGTGGACCTGCACGAGCAGGGGGGCGACAACACCTACTATTTCGCGCCGCCGGCCGATCCGCTCAACCCGCACATTACGAAGAGTCAGGTGGCCGCGTTCGAGCTGTTCGGACGCGCCAACGCCGCGCGCTTCGACGAGCGCGGCTGGCCCTACTTCATTCGCGAGGTGTACGACTCCTTCTATCCGGGATACGGCGAGTCGTGGCCGATCTTTCAAGGGTCCATCGGCATGACGTACGAGCAAGCGTCGGCGCGGAGCCTGGCGTACGCGCGCGAGGACGGCACCACGCTGACCTACCGGGACGGTGTGATGCGCCACTTCAACGCCGCGATCATCACCGCGATTACGGCGGCCACCAATCGCGAGCGCCTCCTTCGCGACTTCCGCGAATATCGACGCGGTGCGGTGGCAGAAGGCGAGAACGGGCCGGTGCGGGAATACTTGCTGGTGCCGGGTCACGATCCGTCTCGCGCGGACCGGCTCGCACGCAATCTGGCGACGCAAGGGATCGAGGTGAGACGCGCCGAGGAGCCCGTGACGACAGGCTCACGCACGTTGCCGCGCGGAAGCTACCTGGTGTCGAATGCGCAGCCCACCGGACGGCTGATTCGGAATCTGCTCGACATCCACACCGCGCAGCCCGACGAGTTCGTCACGCGCCAGGAGGCGCGTCGCGCTCGGCGTCAGCCCGATCAGATTTACGACATTACCGCGTGGAGCCTGCCGCTGCTCTACGATGTCGAGGTCGTGACGAGCGCGACGGCCCTCAGCCCAACATCGGCCGATGGACCGCCGACGCTCGCTCCCGGACGGGCGGACGAGGGGAAGATTTCGGCGAAGCGGCCCGAACGCGCGGCGAGGGCGGACCGCCGGCAGACGGTCGTCAGGACCACACCCGTGCCGATGGCCTACGATGCCCCTCCGCCGCCGCGGAACTTCGTGCCGGGCACGCTCGGCTATCTGCTGCCGTGGGGCACGGCCGCCGCCGCCTTGACCGTCGATGCGCTCCAGCAAGGCATCCGCGTCCAACACGTGGGCGGCGCCTTCACGCTCCAGGGCCGGCCGTATCCGATCGGGACGGGTGTGATTCGCAACGCCGGAAATCCGGCCGATCTGCACGCCCGGCTCACGGCGCTCGCGACCGAGTACGGCGCGGACATCATTCCTATCGATTCGGCCTACGTCGACTCGGGCACCTCGCTCGGCTCGAACGATGTCGTCGCGCTCAAGGCACCGAAAGTGCTCCTCGCCTGGGATGCGCCGACCCAACCGCTCTCGGCTGGTTGGACGCGCTACGTGCTCGAGCGTCGTTTCGGGCAAGCGGTGACCGTCGTCCGCGCCGCCTCACTCGGCCGCGTCGACTTCTCGCGGTTCGACGTCGTCGTTTTGCCGTCGGGCAATTTTGCCCCGACGATTGGCGACGCGCTCGTGGCGCGGCTCAAGGACTGGCTCCGGGCGGGCGGGACCCTCGTGACCTTGGCAGACGCGACGCGCTGGGCCACCGCCAATGGTGTGGGTCTTCTCGACACGACCATGCTGTTGCGGGATGGAAGGCCCGACATCCCGGCGCCGGCCGGCCAGCCAACGCAAGGTGGTCAGGCTGCCCAAGGTGCTCAGGGAGGGTCTCCAGGCGAGCCGGCGGCGCAAGGGGCCAAACCCGCGGCGGCGCCCGCCGCGTTCGACTACGACAAGGCGATCCAACCGGAGCGCGAGCAGCCCGACGCGCAGCCTGGCGCCATTCTCCGCGGGACGCTCGACACCGATCACTGGCTGTCGGCGGGCAGCGACGGTGAGACCCAATTGATGGTCGAGGGGAACCGCGTCCTGGCGCCGATCAAGCTGAACGCCGGACGCAACGTCGGCATCTACGCGAGGAAGGATCGGCTCATCGCCTCGGGGCTGGTGTGGCCGGAGAACCAGGATTTGCTCGTGCAGAAGCCATTTCTCATCCACCAGCCCTTCGGCCAGGGACATGTCATTGCGTTTGCCGAGGATGCGAACTATCGTGCATTCGCCGAGGCAACGATGCTGCTGTTCGTGAATGCCGTCTTGCTCGGGCCGGGATACTGACGGACTGACGGCCAATCACGCCCTTCGGTTGCGCTCACCCGTTTGGCTCAGGGCGCCCCGACCCTTCGACTTCGCTCGGGGTCGCGCTGAGCTTGCCGAACGGGCGAGCAAAGTCGAGGGGTGAAGGAGACAAAGAATGAGATCGACACTGCGCGTCGCTGTCCTCTGCGTCGCTGTGGCTTCGTCTCTGATCGCCATATCGACAGCTCAGACGCATTACTTTCCGCCTGCCGGCGCGTGGGCGAAGAAAGCCCCGGCCGACGTCGGTATGGATGCGGCGAAGCTCGACGCGGCCATCGCGTTCGCGAAAACCAAGGAAACGACCTGGCCGAAAGATTTTTCGACTCAGGAGAAGATCTTCGGATCGCTGCTCGGCCCGATTCCGAAAGAGCGTGCCTCGACCAACGGGCTCATCATCCGTCACGGCTATATCGTCGGCGAGTTCGGTGACACGAGCGATCCTGACCCGACTTATTCGGTCGCAAAGAGCATGTTGGCCACCGTGGCCGGCATCGCCGTGAGAGAAAAGCTCATTACCAACCTCGACCAACCCGTTGGTGCCACGGTGCACGATGGCGGCTACGACTCGGCGCACAATGCGCCAGTCACCTGGCGGCAGCACCTCCAGCAAGAGACGGAGTGGGAAGGCGAGATGTGGGGCAAGAAACACGACTTCGTCGGAACGGTGGCCTTCGGCGACGGCGAGCGGAAACCACGTGCGCTCCAGGCGCCAGGAACCTTCTACGAATACAACGATGTTCGCATCAACCGCTTCTCCCTCTCGATGCTGAGGCTCTTCAAGAAGCCGATTCCCGAGGTGTTCCGCGATGAGGTGATGAACGTTATTGGCGCGTCGAACACCTGGCAATGGATCCCGTATGACAACAGTTACCTCGAGATCGACGGGAAGAAAATGCCTTCGGTCAGCGGTGGCACCCGCTGGGGTGGCGGCGTCTGGATCAATGCGCAGGACATGGCGCGCTTCGGTTATCTCTGGCTGCGCGGCGGCCGCTGGGGCAACCGCCAGATCATCCCGCCCGACTACGTCAAGACCGCGCTCACGCCCAGCGCGCATGGTCCCGACTACGGGTTTCTGTGGTGGCTCAACACACAAGGGAAGAGCATGGCAGGGTTGCCCACCAATGCCTTCGAGGCGCGCGGCGCCGGCAGCAACACCATCTTCGTCTCGCCAAATCACGATTTGGTCGTCGTCTGGCGCTGGCACAGCAACGCCTCGGCCGAGTTCTTCAAGATGGTCGTCGACGCGATTCAGCCCGCGAGCACCGCGCGATAGGGCCAGACGAGACGCGCCCCGCCGTTTGGCTTCGGGGCGACGTTTGTGCAGAGCGAGACCGGGGTTCTCATTCCCGCGGTGTTCCCTGCGTCAGACCTCTTCGTTCCCTGGGCAGAAATGGCTTAGCTCGGCTGCAGATTGATCTACTGCACCTGCACCAACCGGCCTTAGGCTTACGTCCTACATTGCCTCGGGCGTGGTGCCGCCATCGCCCTGAGCGCAGGAGGAGAAGGGTGAACCATGACTAAACGAAGCACCTGCCTTGCGGGGGTGCTCGTGGCTTTGGGTCTGCTGACGCCGCAGCTCAATGCCTCGAACCATCGCGAGGCGCCGATCACGGCGCTCGACCACAAGGCGGACATCACCGACCTGTGGGCGTTCCGCAGCTACTCGCCCGGCAGCGGCAACAAGGTCACGCTGATCATGGGCGTCGATCCGCTGCTCGACCCTGCCAACGGGCCCACCTGGTTCCCGTTCGACGATGAGATCCTCTACGAGCTGAAGATCGACAACAACAACGACGCGGTCGCCGACATTACGATTCAGTTCCGGTTCCAGACCGAACAACGTCTCCCAGGGCTATTCACGGTCTACGCCGGCGTCGGCGACAGCGGCGCGACGGCACCGCCCAACTCGCCGGCCCCGGTTGCGCCTGGCACACTCATCATTCCGCCGCGGATCACAAGCTTCAATTCGCCGGGCCTCGGGCAGCGCCAGCGCTACAGCGTCACGGCGCTTGCCGGCAGCCAAACGTTCAATCTGACCGCCGTCGACGGCCGACCGTTGTATGCCGTGCCCACCAACGTCGGCCCGCGTACGATGGACTACGTCGGGCTGTTCAATCAAGGCATCTACGATCTGCCAGCCGGCATCAAGGTCTTTGCCGGGACGACCGACGATTCGTTCTGGATCGACCTCGGCGGCACGTTCGACACGGCGAACCTGCGAAGCACGGTGGCCCCCGGGGTGCTCTCGCCAGGGCAGGATGCGGCCAACGAGAACGTCGCGGCCGATACCGTCTCCGGCTTCGCCGTCAACACACTGGCCATCGAAATCCCCACCAACCTGCTCACGCGCACGAGACAGTTCGAACCCGCCACCTCGCCCGCGGCGACGATCGGCGTCTGGGGCACCACGTCTCGGCCGCGCGTGTCGATCCGACAGACCAACAACGGCGTGCCCGATCGCTCGGGGCTCTTCCGCCAGGTCCAGCGCATTGGCAATCCGCTCATCAACGAGCTCATCATCGGCGTGGGGTCGAAGGATCGCTTCAGCATGGACGCCCCGGCCAACGATGGCCAATTCGCCAGCTTCTTTGCCGATCCGTCGCTGGCCCGTGTGCTCAACGCCGGAACGGCGGGCGTGCTGGCCATTCCGCCGCCGCCGCGCTTCGACTTGCGACCGCTGGTGCAGTACGTGCCGCCAATCGCCGCTCCTGGCACCGCCCCCGGACCGGTGGCCGACCTGCTCCGCCTCAATACCGGTGTTCCGCCCACTCCGATCGCCTCGCAGAGCCGATTGGGTGTGCTCGGCGGCGATAATGCCGGCTTCCCGAACGGTCGTCGCCTCATCGACGATGCCGTCGACATCGCGCTGCGCGTCGTCGCCGGCGGGGTGCTGGTGACGCCGCCGTTCGCTGGCTTCAACGCGGCCATCAACGGGCGTCTCGGTGACGGCGTGAACGTCAACGACGTCCCCTACCTCACGGCCTTCCCTTATGTCGGCTATTCGCCCAGCGGGCGCGATCGCCGGCACATTGATCCAGGCGAAACGGGATGCACGGCGGGCGCGGGCCTGCCTTGCCCGCCGGAGAACTAGCAAGCGGATGAAAAAACCTCGATCCTGAAGGGAGAAGTCAGAAGTCGGAAGTGGGAGATCAAATCTTTCGAGAGATTCTCGCTTCTGATTTCTGACTTCTGCCTTTTGACTTCCGTCTTTTCGTTTCTGGGTTCGGCACATCATGACGTCCGTCCTTCGCGCCTTCGTTCTTGTGTCGACCCTCGTGTGTGAAAGTGCCACGCTCGCAGCGCAGGCGCCACCGTTTGCCGCGCTGAAAGAGGCCTCCGAATCTCCGGCCACGCAGCGCATCGAGCTCGCGAGAAAGGCGCTGGCGAAGGACCAGACGCGCGCGGATAGCTGGAACGAGCTGGCCTTGGGGCTCGCACGGCGAGCCCGTGAGACGGCCGACACGAAGTACTACGCCGAAGCGTGGAGCGCGACGGAGCGCTCGCTGACGCTCGAGCCTGGCAATCTCGAGGGACGGAAGCTTCAAGTCTGGATTCTGCTCGGCCAGCACGAATTTCAGAAGGCCGCCGACGCCGCCGAGGCGCTCAACAAGGCCGTCCCGGACGACGTGCTGGTGTACGGCTTCCTGGCCGATGCCTACATCGAGTTGGGGCGCTACGCTGAAGCCGAGAAAGCGGCGCAGTGGATGCTCGACATGCGGCCGGGCAACGTGCCCGGCTTGACGCGCGGCGCCTACCTGCGCGAGCTCTTCGGCGATCATTCCGGTGCCGTCGAGTTCATGGATACTGCCTACCGCCGGACCGCCGATCAAGAAGTGGAGGATCGGGCGTGGATCCTCACCCACATCGCCCACTTGTCGCTGCTCACGTGCCGCACCGAGGCCGCCGAGACCCTGCTGCACGAGGCGTTGAAGCTCTTCCCCGATTATCACTACGCCCTCGCGCGCCTGTCCGAGACGCGCGCGCAACAGGGCCGTCTGAAAGACGCGCTCGATGTCAGGCGCCGGCACTATGCCGCCGCACCGCATCCGGAGAACATCTACGAGCTAGGCCTGGCGCTCGAACGTGCGGGCGAGAGCGCAGAGGCCAAAGAAACCTTCGCTCGCTTCGAGGAAGCGGCCAAGACAGAGAGCGAAGGCTGGGACAACGCCAACATCGAGCTGCTCTATTACTATGCCGACCTTGCCAATCGCCCGGCCGACGCCTTGGCTATCGCCAAGCGGGAGGCCGCGCGGCGGCAGGACGTTCGCACGCTCGAGGCCTGGGCATGGGCCCTGCACAAGAGCGGTCAGTCGGCCGAGGCGCTCCCCATCATCGAGCGAGCGCTGAAGGTTGGTGTCAAACAACCCGCGACCTTCTATCATGCCGGCGCCATCGCCCTTGCGGCGGGTCAAACTGACGCCGCCAGAAAATACCTCGAGCAGTCGGTCACGACCTGTCCGGCCTCCGACGTGGCACCTGAGGTCAAGACCCTCCTGGGCAAGATGTCCCCCACCCGATGACCACGGCCACTTTTTGATCTTTCGCCTTCGCCTGCTGCCTCGCCTCGGGCTCGAGCTCCTCGGCGCCCTTGTTCAAACTGTTCGCCGCGCAGGCGATAGCGACCGAGCGAAAACGCGCCGGCTCAGAACACCATGAGCGTGACACCCGCATTGCGCGGGTCCAGGAAGAACCGCTTCACCGAGGGCACCTCTTTCAGTCGGGCGTGAACAGCCGCCTTGATTCGCCCGCCGCTGCGGCCATGAATCACGACGGCGTGCTCGGCGCCGGCCAGCAATGCGTCGCTCACGAACCGGTCGAGCGCCTCCATCGCTGCTTCGACGGTGTGACCGTGAAGATCCAGGCTAAGTGTCCCTGCACGCCGAGATGACTCCTCCCGTGGCGCGTCTTCGACCGGCGGCGTCGCCCGACCCTTCGCCGCCGCCGGCGCCAGTGACAACTGCGACGCGCTCACGACCATCGCACGTCCTTTGATCGCGACCACGCAGCGGCCGCCGTTGCGGATCTCCTGCACCACACCCGAGCCGAATCCGGCGACGTGGACACGGTCGCCAGGCTGTGGGGGCGTCATCGGGCGAGTGTAGCAGGGAGAGTTACCGGCAGACGGCAAGTTGCGGGCGGCAAGCGGCAAATGGCAAGCGGCAGACGGCAGGCGGCCGGAGGTGTTGCCTTGTCAGCGACTCTGAACCCTGCACTCTGAACTCTGCACTCCTCCGTCCGCTCCGCCCGTCCCACGTTCTATCCCAACAAAACGTCACCCGGTATCCCTTCTTGTTGACAATCGACAAGAGCGGATCCATCCTCTTGTCGAATGTCGACACTAGCCACCCTAGTCGTCGCTGCTCTTGTCGCCAACGGGCCGTCGCTGCTCGTGTCGCCGGCCGACCTGGCCGCGAGCTTCGACGACCCAGCGCTCGTCGTCCTGCACGTCGCGAACCACGACGCGGAATTCGCCGAGGGTCACGTTCCCGGCGCCCGGTTCGTCCGGTATTCCTCAATCGCCGACAACGGCGATGCATTGGGGTCCGAGCTCCCAACGGTGGAGACGCTCGTCACGCTCTTCGAGTCGCTCGGCGTCAGCGACGCGTCCCGCGTCATCGTCTACGGCTCGCCGATCGCCGCCACACGGCTCTTCTTCACGCTCGACTACCTCGGACATGCGACTGTGCAGGTGCTGAACGGCGGACTGGCCGGATGGAGAGCCGAGGGAAGGCCGGTCGAGACGGGCACGACCCAATCTGGGGCCTCCGCGTCGCCTCCGGGCACCCGGCCGCGTGCGCTCGCAGCCGTTCAGTTGACGCCGCACGTCAAGGCGGATCGCCGTGCCATGGCGGACTTCATCGAGACCCATCTCGACGAGCCGGTGCAGATGACGCTCGTCGACGCCCGGCCGGAGGATGAGTTCACCGGCCGCACGATGGGTGGCGCCCACGCCCCAGGGCACATTCCCGGAGCGCGACAGTTGGTGTGGAGCTCGCTCGTCGATCAGAGCGGACGCTTTCTGCCGGATCAGGAGCTGCGCAGAAAGCTCGAGGCCGCGGGCGCGAAGCCAGCGGTCCCTCTGGTCACCTACTGCATGGTCGGCATGCGCGCGAGTGTCGTTTACTTCGTGGCCCGGCACCTCGGCTACGACGCGCGGATGTACGACGGCTCGATGGTCGACTGGAGCCGGCGCATGCTGCCGGTTCGGACCGGGAAGTAGCGCGTCGGCGTCGACCAGCGTCGTCCAATCGAGTAGCGAGACACGGAGCATCACACAAGCGCATGGCCACCCGACTCGATCTCCTCCAAGGCACGTTGGATCTGTTGATCCTCAAAACGCTGGCCCTCGGACCGATGCACGGTTGGGGCATCTCGCAGCGGATCCAACAGATTTCGGAAGACGTGCTGCGGGTCAACCAGGGCTCGTTGTATCCAGCCCTGCAGCGGCTGGAGACCGCCGGCTGGCTCGAGTCCGAGTGGGGAAGCTCTGAGAACAACCGCCAGGCCAAATTCTATCGGCTGACCAAGCGCGGACAGCGGCAGTTACGCGAAGAGACCGCACTTTGGGAGCGAATGTCAGCCGCCGTCGGAAAGATTCTCGCCACGGAATCGTAGGATGCACTTCGTGGCTTCCGATCGTCTGTCGACGGATTGCAGAGTGAAGAGTGAAAACACGCATGGCAGCAGCCCGAAAAGTAACGCCGAGAGATCCTGATCCGTGCAAGCGAGATCAAATCCCACGTTGCACTTTGCTTTGACAGATATATCCACATGAGATGGCGACGCCTCACGTCCCTCGTGCGTGGTGGGCAGCTCGATCGCGAGCTGAACGGCGAGGTCGGCTTCCACATCGACATGGAGACCGAAAAGTATGTCCAGCAAGGGATGAACCCCGAAGACGCGCGCACGCGGGCGCTGAGGAATTCGGACCCATGGAAAAGCACAAGGAAGAAACGCGCGAGGCGCGCGGCCTCGGCTGGCTCGACGAGCTGTGGCAGGACGTGAAATACGGGACGCGGCCGCTGCTCAAGCATCCGGGATCCGCGCTGCTCGCCGTGCTCACATTGGGCTTGGGTATCGGCGCCAACCCCGCCATCTTCAGCGTCATCAACGGCGTGCTGCTCAAGCCCTTGCCCTACGCGGAAAGCGACCGTTTGGTGCTCATCCGACAGGCGCAGCCGGGCAACGACCAAGCCACCCTCGGCGCGCATAAGGGTCTAATTCTCAATCTCTCATTCCCCCACTCCGTCATTCCCTCATTCCCTCATTCCCTCATTTTGTGATCGTCCCATCAAGCTTCTCGATCGTCGCCGTCGACGGTCCGCGCCTCTTCTGTACGTCGGCGGAGACGCGCTCCACTTGCTGCATCACGCGCAGGATGTTCAAGCCCAGAATCTTCTTGACGTCGTCATTCGAATACCCGCGACGGAGGAGCTCGGCGGTGAGCGCCGGATACGTGGAGACGTCTTCGAGCCCTTGGACGACCGTGGTGATGCCATCGAAGTCGCCGCCCAGCCCGATATGATCGATGCCCGCCGTCTTGCGGATGTGGTCGATGTGGTCGGCAACCTGACCGAGCGTGGCTCGTGGCTCGGGGTTGTCGGCGCGCCACCGCTCGATCGCCGCAGTGGCTTCCGCCTCGTTGTTGGCGAACTGGGCGCGAATCTGCTGCTGCTGCGCCTGCGCGTTCGCGCCGTGGTCCGCTACCTGCTGAGAGATGAAGCCCGGCACGAAGGTCACCATCACGACGCCGCCGTTCTTGGGTATCAGCCGAAGGATCTCATCCGGTACGTTGCGCGGGACGTTGCACAGGGCTTTGGCTGAGGAATGCGAGAAGATGATCGGCGCCTCCGTCACGCGGATGGCGTCTTCCATCGTGTCGGGCGAGACATGACTGAGATCGACCAGCATGCCGAGCCGGTTCATCTCGCGCACGACCTCCTCGCCAAACTTCGAGAGACCGCCGAGGATGGGTGTGTCGGTGGCCGAATCGGCCCACGGAACGTTCAGACCGTGCGTCAGGGTCATGTAGCCGGCGCCGAGCGCGTGCATCGCGCGCAACGTGGCGAGCGAGTTGTCGATGGAATGGCCGCCCTCCATGCCGATGAGCGATGCGATGCGGCCGGTCTTGAAGATGCGCTCGATGTCGTTTGCCGTCCGCGCCCGCTCGAAGGTGTCGGGCCAACGCTGTGTCATGCGGTGGACGATGTCGATCTGCTCGAGGGTGGCGCGCACGGCGTCCTTGCCCTGCATCGCCGAGGGGATGTAGACGGACCAGAATTGCCCGCCCATGCCCCCCTTCCGCAGTCGGGGAATGTCGGTCATGAGCTTGGGCACGGCGCTCGCAATGTCGGCGCTGGCCAAATCGCGCGCGGGATCCAGCTCGCGCAGCGCCCACGGATAGTCGTTGTGCCCATCGATGAGGGGCGCCTGTTTGTGCAGCGCCAGCGCCCGATCGAGCAGGTCCCCTTGCGCATCGGCACCCGCACCCGCGAGCCCCATGGCCATCGCCATCACAATGAGCGTCGCCGTCCCTGTTGTTCGCATCGATTCGCTCCAAGGTTTATACACAAGCTCGTGACGACGGCTCAGGACAGCCGCGGAGAACACGAAGATGGCCAGAGATATCCAACCTGGTTGCGCTCATTTGACTCGAAAGCAACCAGGTTGGTTGTCACCGTTCCCCGGCGGTGGTCGTCGGGAACGGACGCGGTGGTGTTTTTTTGAGGCTGGTAGGGCGGGGAGGCTGGTGGGCTTGGTGGCGCGTGGACCTCTCAGGGTTGCTGGGCGGACAGACGATCTGGCTACCGCCCGATCAGGAACAACCCGAAGAACACGAAGGCCACGAATTGAATTACTGACGGGCCATCCTCTCTTCGTGGTCTTCGTGGTCTTCGTGTTGTTTTCGCCGACTGCCAACTGTGAACTGCCAACTGTGCCAGCGGGCTGCTAGAATCGCCCAAAACATCCGAATGCGGGAGACGCAGATGACGCAGATCTCGACGAGCTCTCTCTCACGGGCACAAACACCAGCGCGGCTGGCCGGGCTCGCACTGGTTCTCGCGGCGACGGTGGCGATGCCCGAAGCGGGTCAGCGCCCGGCGGCGCCCGACCCAAGTGTGACGCAATCTCCCGCGCCGCAGCCGGCCGGCCCGAGCACACCGGCCACCAAACTCGATCCACGCGTCGTCAAGCTGAAGGAGGCCGCCGGCGCCGACGTGCAGTCGATGTACGACCTGGGCCAACAGATGGTCGACATGGTCTTCAGCTACGGCGAGCTGGGCTTCCAGGAATTCGAAACGCAGAAGTACCTCACGGGGATCCTCGAGCAACACGGCTTCTCCATCGAGACTGGTGTGGCCGGCATCCCGTCGGCGTGGGTGGCCAGGTGGGGCTCGGGCAAGCCCTACATCGCGCTCGGATCGGATGTCGATTGCATTCCGCAGGCGTCTCAGAAGCCTGGCGTCGCCTACCGCGACCCGATAATCGACGGCGCGCCGGGGCACGGTGAAGGCCATAACTCCGGTACTCCTCTCAATATCGTGGCGGCAATTGCCGTCAAACGCGTGATGGAGCGCGAAAAGCTGCCCGGCACCATCATGATCTGGCCAGGCATCGCCGAAGAACAGCTCGGCACGAAGGCGTACTACGTTCGCGCTGGCCTATTCAAGGATGTCGACGTCGTGCTGTACAACCACGTGGGGTCGAATCTCTCGACGTCGTGGGGCGACAGCGGCGGCAATGGCCTGGTGTCGGTCGAGTACCAGTTCGAAGGTGAGACCGCGCACAGCGCCAGCCAGCCGTGGCGCGGCCGCAGCGCGCTCGACGCGGTGGAGCTGATGAACGCCGGGTGGAACTACCGTCGCGAGCATCTGCGCATCCAACAGCGCTCGCATTACGTCATCACCAACGGCGGCGATCAGCCGAACGTCGTTCCGCGCAATGCCTCGGTCTGGTACTACTTTCGCGAGACCAACTACGAGGGCATCAAGAACATGTGGGAGATCGGCGACAAGATGGCGGAGGGCGCCTCGCTGATGACGAACTCGAAGTGGTCGTCCCGAGTGCTTGGCTCGGCGTGGCCGTCCCACATGAACCGCACGCTCGCCGAAACGATGCACGCCAATATCATGCAGGTCGGCTTGCCAAAATGGTCCGAGGATGACGTCGCACTGGCAAAGGCGACGCAGCGCGAGCTCAAAGTTCCGGAGGTGGGCTTGGCGACCGAGATCCGCGAGCTGCGCGGCCGCGAGTCGATTCCTGACGATGAGAAGCGGGGCGGCGGATCCGACGATATCGGCGACATCTCATGGAGCGTACCGACCGTGTCGCTCAGCTTCCCGGCGAACTTCCAGGCCGGACCTGGCCACAATTGGGCGAACGCCATCCCGATGGCGACGCCGATCGCCCACAAAGGGGTCATCGCCGGCGCACGAGTCCAGGCACTGACCGTGCTCGATCTGATGACGCGGCCCGAGTTGGTGAAGCAGGCGCGCGATTATTTCGCCAACGTGCAGCTCAAAGAGCGTCAGTACACGCCCCTCATCCGCACCGAGGACCAGCCGGCCATTCACCTGAACAAAGCGATCATGGATCGGTATCGTCCCGAGATGAAGAAGTACTACTTCGATCCGACGAAGTACAAGACCTACCTCGAACAGCTCGGCATCAAGTACCCGACCGTGCGGCCGGCGCCGCCGACGGCGGCGCAGTAAGAAGGCCTAAGGACCTAGAGGGCGAAGGCCTGAAGGCTTGGAGACTCGACGCTTCACTTCCTAGCCTTCAAGCCTACTGGCCTCCAAGCCCTTCCGCACGGATCACTTCTCGAACACCGTCTTTCCCCCAACGATCGTTCGCACGATCCGCGCCGAGCGAATCTCGTCGGGCGCGATCTGGCGGAGGTCGCGGTCGACCACCGTGAGATCGGCCAGCATGCCCGGGGCGATGACGCCCTTCTGCGTTTCGTCGAACGAGGCGTAGGCGGCGGTTCGCGTGTAGGCGACGAGCGCTTCCTCGACGGTGATCTTCTGCTCGGGAACCCAGCCGCCGGGGTTGACCCCGTCGAGCGTTCGTCGCGTGACCGCGGCATAGATGCCTTCGAGCGGCGTCGGCGGGGCGACGAACCAATCGCTGCCGAAGGCGAGCGAGGCTCCGGCCGCGAGCAGCGAGCGGAACGCGTACGTGGTGCGGCTGCGCTCTGCTCCGATCACCTTCGTGGCCCAGCGTCCATCGTCGATGGCGTGATACGGCTGCATGCTGGCGATGACGCCAAGCGACGCAAAGCGCGGGATGTCGCCGGGTGCCAGGTGCTGCGCGTGCTCGATGCGGAACCGGCGATCGCGGGCGCCGTGCTCGCGGATGACGCGCTCGTAGATATCGAGAATGGTGGCATTGGCGCGGTCGCCGATGGCGTGCACCATGACGTGCAGGCCAGCCTTGTCGGCGCCAGACACCCACGCGTAGAGCTTGTCGGGCTCGTTGACGAAGAGACCTCGGTCGCGTGGCGCATCGGTGAAGGGCTCGTGAAAAGCCGCGGTATGCGAGCCGAGCGAGCCATCGACAAACCCTTTGAGCGCGCCGACGCGGAGCCAGGCATCGCCGCGACCCTCCGGACCGTAGGTGCGTGACGCGACCGTCTCTTGCAGGCGCGCCCATGAATCGAGCGGCACAGCCGCGTAGATGCGCGTCGGCAGGCGCCCTGCTCGCCACGCGCGGGCGAAGATGTCGAGGTCGCCCCAGCTTCCCATGTTGTGCACCGACGTCACGCCTTGGGCAGCGACGTATCGCATGGCCGCCTCGAGCGACCGATCCTGCAGCTCGGGCGAACGTGCCGGCACCTTGGGATCGACAAGGCTCATGGCGTTGTCTTTCAACAGGCCCGTGAGCTCGCCACGGCGGTCGCGCACGATCTCGCCGCCGCCGACATCTCGGACGCCGCGCGCGACACCGGCAGCGTCGAGCGCAGCGGTATTGGCGAGCGCCATATGTCCATCCAATCGATTGACCCAGACGGGGTGCTTGGGTGTCGCCGCATCGATCCAGTCGCGTCGCGGCAGCTCACCGCCCCAGAGGGTATGGTCCCAATCGCCACCCGTGATCCACGTGCCTTCCGGCACCGTCGTCGCGAAGGCGCGGATGCGAGACACGAAATCTTCGCGAGTACGCGCATCCCGCAGTTGCACCGACGCCAGGCGGAAACCGCCGTCGACGAAGTGCACATGAGTGTCGATGAAACCGGGGATCAGAAAGCGTCCCCCGAGGTCGATCGTCGTCGCTCCCGGGCCCGCCATCTTCCGGATCTCGTCGGACGAGCCGACGCCGCTGATGCGATCGCCCGAGATGGCGACGGCTTCGGCGTCCGGCCGGCCGCTGTCACCGGTCCACACGCGCGCGTTGACGAGGGCCAACGTCACCTGAGAAGCCGTCGAAAGAGCTGGGCCATTTCCAGCCGGCGCGCAGGCGGAAGTGAAGAATAGAAGGCAGGCGCATGCTCGTCGCATGCGCCTGAATATAGTTCAAGCGGTTGAGGCGCCGAAGAGCCTGGTGGTGCCGCACAGCAGCACGCGGAGCTCAACGGAGCGAAGGTACTTCGTTACGCGGCACAGAGCCGCTGGGCTGGTCCGCCGCACGATTGATGTCCGACATCTCGAGGTGGCGCTTCAAATTGCGGAGGTCGTCGCGGATCTGCTGCTCGGCCGCCTCGCCGAATAACCAGGCGACGGCGGCGCCGAGCTTACCGGCCGGCGGCGAGTACTGCAGCGAGACGCGCACCTCCGTCCCCTGACCGGCCGGTGCCTCACGGAAGTTCACCGAGCCGGCACTGACCACGTCGGCATTTTCCAACGAGCGCCAGGCGATGAGCACGTTGGGCACCTCGTTGATCGTTTCGGCCTCCCAACTGACCGATGTGCCGGCGGGTCCGCGGGCGGTCCAACGCGACCGGTTATGGCCGCTCACTTCAACCGATTCGAGGTGAGTCATCACGCCCGACAGGTTCTCGAAGTTGCGCCAGAATCCGTAGACCTCGGAGACGGGACGGTTGATCGTGACCTGAGCCGTGACGTTCACGCCCGCCGATCCTCCGAGCGCGCGCCGCGTATCGTCGCTCCGGCGGTTGATATTGGCCTGGTGATACGCCGGGGAATGCCCCGTGGCGCCGCGAAAGACCAGGCCTGCTCCGACCAGCCGAGCTGCAGTGATCATCGCCCCACGGCGACCTCGAGGGAGCAGAGTCAGGCCCATTCCTACGGCGATCGACGCCCAGCGTTCCCAATCCGCGATGTTGCGAGTCATGATGTCCTCCAAAAAGCCTGGCAGGCTGATGAAAAAGCCTCGAGCCTGAAGTCAGAAGGCAAGAGGCCGAAAAGTGCCTTCTGGATTTTCGACTTCCTATTTCAGGTGCCTGGGTTCTTCAGCAACCTGCTCGTCAAATGGCAGCAAGGCGCGCGCCAGCAGGAAGTTTGAAACGGCGCGACCATGCCGACGCGGATCACGGAGAAAAGGCAGGCCGACGTATCCGACTGAGTAACTCGCGAGACACGGCGCCGAGCCATGCGCATGGGCAGCGTAGAATCAAGGCCTATGGCCCGGTCGGCGGATGCTTCGAAGGTGAGTGGTCTCACCCGTGGATTTGCAGCGTTCGTGGCAGAGCGCTATCCCTTCGCGCTCCGACTCACCATGGATGCGCTCGCCGCGGCTGGCGCGGAGGATATCCCAACACGGGATGCGGGTGGGATCGAGGCTCTGCGTGCCAACTTTCGCCAAGAGCTGGGCCGCCACCTCGGCGGTTTGCAAATCGCCGAAGAGCTGGCGGATACGACTCCCGGCGTTTCCGCGCATCAGCGAATCGACCAGGCACACAGCGAGCTCATCGACGCATGCGATGGCTTTCTGCGTCGAGAAGCGATTCGCGCGTCGCTCACGTCGGACGAGCGCGTCGAGATCCTGCGCGGCATGGCGCTGACGCGCGCCGTCGACAACCGGCTGAAGCAGTTCTTCATGGGCGGCGATGTGCGCTGGGGAGACATGGCGTTCCAGGGCAAGGGTTTTCGGTCCCTCGGCCAGGAAGCCATCTACGCGGCCGCCATCCGCCTCCGCCGCGGCCACGCCTATCGGCACCCCGACGGCTCGTGGAACGGAGACGTGGTGGCGCCCGTCATCCGCGATGTCGGCGTCGCGCTCGCCATGCGTCACGACGAAGAGGCGGTGCGCATGGTGCTCAATGCGCAAATGGCCAAAGCCGGTCCGCCGATGAATGGCAAGGACCTGCACACGGGCGACTTCGCCTGGGGTGTGCTGCCGGCGTCGGCGCCGCTGGCCATCGGGTCGCTCTCGATCGCCGGCATGGCCATGGCCTTCTGGCGCGAAGGCTCGGAACGGGTGGCTGTGTCGTTCATCGGCGAGGGCGCCTCGTCGCTGGGCGAGTGGCACGAAGCGATCAACGTCTGTGCGGCGCGCAAGTTGCCCGCCATCTTCTGCATCGAAAACAACCAGACGGCACTATCGACGCCGGTAAGCGAAAACTCGGCCGCACGTGTCTTCGCNCCCTGCGAGCCGATGCCCGCGTCTTCGTCTACGGTGAGGACGTGGGCGGGCGCTACGGGAATGCGTTTCTGCTGCTGCGGCCGCTGCTCGAGGAGTTCGGCGACCGCATCCTCAACTCACCGCTGGCCGAGAGCGCCGTGCTCGGCGTCTGTGTCGGCGCGGCGCTCGCCGGCCAGCGTCCCATCGGCGAGATGCAGTTCAACGATTTCGTGGCCACCGGCTTCAATCAGCTCGTCAACAACGCCGCCAAGATTCGCTACCGATGGGGCGGCGACGTGCCGATGGTCGTGCGAATGCCGTGGGGCGGCCTGCGCTATGCCGGCCCCTATCACAGCCAGAACACCGAGCCCTGGTTTTATCGAACCCCCGGCTTGAAGATCGTGGTGCCGTCAACGCCGCAAGACGCGCGGGCCCTGATGGCCGCGGCCGTCGCCGATCCAGACCCCGTTCTCTACTACGAGCACATCGCGCTCTATCGCGAGCCGCGCATCAAGCAAGCGCTGCCCCAGGAGGCCCCAGCTCCTCTCACGATCGGCAAAGCGGCGCTTCGTCGCGCCGGGTCGGATCTTGCCATGATCTCTTACGGCGCTTACGTCTACGACTGCTTGCGCGTGGCCGAGAAACTGTCGGCCGACGGCATCGAGGCCTCGGTGCTCGATTTGCGGAGTCTCGCCCCGCTCGATCGACCGGCGGTTCTGGCGCTGGCGCGCCACTGCAGCAAAGTGCTGATCGTTCAAGAAGACTCGCGCACGGGCGGAATCGGCGAGAGCGTCGCCGCGATCATCCAGGAAGAAGCGTTCGAATGGCTGGACGCGCCGGTTCGGGTCCTCGGTGCGCTCGATACGCCAGTGCCCTACTCGCCGCCGATGGAAGACTTCTTTCTGGTGAGCGAAGACGAGATCGAGCGGGCAGCGCGGTTGCTGATCGCCTACTGAGCAACCGAGTTGTCCCACGTCAAACAACACGAAGGTCACGAAGCACACGACGTACGAGAGGTCCCTTCGTGCCCTTCGTGATCTTCGTGTTGTCCTCTTGCGTGGCTACTTGCGGGCCGCCGGCGTGAGCATCGTCTCGCGCCTCTCGCCGCCTCGCATATAGACGACCTTCACTGCCTCATTGATCTTCAGCAGTTCGAGCGCATAGGTGTAGTCGTAGATGTTGGCGATCGTCTGATCGGCCAGCTCGATGATGACGTCGCCCTTCTGTAGCCCCGCCTGCTCCGCGGGTCCGCCGCCGATGACCCCACCAAGCAGCAAACCTTTGACCTCAGTGGCATAGTCGGGAATCGTCCCGGTGAAGACGCGCACGCCGGCGCGACCGCCTCCGGGAGATGGTTGGTCCACCTTCGTGAACTGCAGCGCCTCGGGCGCGTCGCCGACGCGGCGCACCAGCATCGCCGCGAATTGCACAACCCGCTCGAGGTCGTCGTAGTTGATCTTGTCGGCCGTATCGGAGGGTCGATGGTAGTCGGCGTGTGTGCCGGTGAAGAAGGCCAACGACGCCACAGCGGCCTGGTTGAAGCTGGCGACGTCGGTCGGCTGATATGGATCGTCCTGCAAGACCAAATCGAAGCCGGCGGCGACATTTGCCTGCTCGATGAGGCGCCGCCAGGCCGCGCTCGTGCCGACGGCTTGCAGCGTCAGCTTGTTGTCGTGCATCCGGCCGACCATGTCGAAGTTGAAATAGCCCGCAAGGTCCTCGACGGCAATGGGCGGCGCGCTCACGAACGCCGTCGAGCCGACGAGCCCGATCTCTTCCGCCGACCAGAAGGCCAACAGAATGTTGCGGTGTCGCGGCTGCGTCGACAGCAGCTCGGCAATCGCGAGCACGGCAGCCGATCCCGATGCGTTGTCGTCTGCGCCGTAGTGAATCTGCCCGGCTTCTGTTTTCTCTGCGAGCGAGTTCCCGTGGCTGCCGCGGCCGAGATGATCGTAATGGGCGCCCAGCGCAATCCACGGCTTCTCGACGCCGTCGGTGGGCGACGTCGCCGGCAGATACGCGACGACGTTGCGGCCCTGTTGCTTCTCGCGGACCACCGACGTGTTCACCGTAACGATGCTGTCGGGGACGGCGAAGCCGGCCACGTGCGGGTTGCCGCTGTCGAGCTCCTTCTGAATCGACTCCAGCGTCTTCCCGTTGACTGAACCGAGCAACGTCTGAGCGACCGTCGCACTCACGCTGGCGGCGACGATGCCTGACCCCGCGAGTGCGGTATCGAAGCTCATGGGAATGGTCTCGCCAGCGTTCGGCGAGCGCGGGCCTGTGACCACCAGCAGCGCCTTTGCGCCGCGCTGTCGCGCCGCCATTGCCTTGTAGCGCAAGTCGGCGTAGCGCGCGAGGATCGCGCGCGTGGCACGGTCGGCGTCCTCGGGAAAATAGCGCAAGACCAGCACAACCTTGTCCTTCACGTCGAGCGTGGCGTAGCTGTCGTAGCTGAAACCTTGCGATTCGGGCACCACGAGGCCGTACCCCGCGAACACGACCGCCCCGCTCACTTCACCGTTGTCCGAGAACGACAAGGCCTGCACCTGACTCGTGTCTTGGTATACCGCACCAGACACGATGGGGGCACCGGTTGTCTTGTGACCGAGCGTCGTGCCGCCGTCGCGCGTTCCGGCGGTGAACTCGAACGGCAGGAAGAAATCCTGGCGGCCCGGTAGCGGCTTGGCTCCGATCATTGCCAGTTGGTTCGCCAGATATGCTGCCGCCTGCCGCTCACCGAGTGAACCCGCCTGCCGTCCTTCGAGCTTCTCGGAAGCCAGCATCTCGACGTGCGTACGCGTGGTGGACGCGGGCGTTGTGGTCTGCGAGTGGCTGCCAGCGGACAGACACAGCAGGAGGATGACGAGCGCGTGCGATGTCTTCATAGAAGTTAGAAACGAAACCGGGTTCGTTTTTTCTCCCGAACCACCGAAAACGAAACCCGGTTCGTTTCTATGGAACAGACGCTTTCGCCTGTTTCGGCGGCGCGGCTTTCAGCGCGGCGCGCGCGTTCTCGTGGTTCCACTCCGCCAGAAAGATCTGACCTTCGCGTCCGCCCGAACGGCTCGACGTCCACGCGAGCCGTTTGCCGTCAGGAGACGGCACGGGTAATCCGTCGAAGCCGTCGGCATACGTGACACGCACCGGCTCTTTCGTGCCATCCACGTCCACCATGAAGACTTCGAAGTTCTCGAAGCCGAGCTTGTTCGACGCGAACAGCAGATACTCGCCCGATGGGTGAATGTACGGCGCCCAGCTCATCGATCCGAAGTCAGTGACCTGGCGTTGATCGGAACCGTCCACGTTCATCGTCCACACATCGGCGATGAGCCCGCGCTCGTCGAAGCGACGCCAGACGATGCGTGAGCCGTCGGGTGAGAAAAACGGACCGCCGTCGTAGCCGGCTACGGTGGTGAGCCGGGTCTGTGCCGAGCCGTCGGCGCGCATGATGTAGATCTCGCCGAAGTAGCTCGCGTCCACTTCGAGCTGCTTGGCGTCGGCGGCCGACAGGGTGCGGTTGTAAGCGTCGCGCATCGACGAAAAGACGATCCACTGCCCGTCGGGCGAATAGCTCCCTTCGGCGTCATAGCCGCGCGCGTTCGTCAGCCGCTCGAGGACACCGGCCGTCCCTCGATGGACGTAGATGTCCATCTCGGGGTCGTAGTCCCAGGCGTAGCGCCGCTCTTTGCCCGAGGCGCGAAATGCCAGCTCCTCGTCCTGTAGTTGCTTCGATTTCGCATCGTGATGCGTCGACGCGAACTCGATCTCATCGCTGCCAGGGCGGAAGAATGCGCACGTCGTCTTGCCGAGACCTGGAGAGATTCTGACCGTCTCACCCGTGGCGAGATCGAGCGCGTAGATCTGGTAGAAAGGATTTCCCGGCTCCCGTTCGCTCTGGAAGACCAGCTTCTGTCCATCCGGCGACCAATAGCCTTCGCCGGCGCGCCGGCCCTCGACAGTAAGTCGCCGCACGCGAGTCAGAAAGTCGCGCTCCGGGGACGGCACCGACTCCTGCGCCCGGAGTGAGACGAACCCCGCGGCGACCAGAACAAACGCGGCGATGAGGCGCGGCAGGGTCATTATTGCAGCTCCTGCGTGCCAGGCCGAAATCGCGCGACGGCAGCCACGACGCGCTGGTCACCCGCGTCGCCGAGGACGGGCAAGGCGGCGACCACGTGTCCCCCGACCGCGTCGATGCCGTTGTAGTCGCCGAAGAACGCGCTCTGCTTGCAGCAGTCGAATGCCGGAACGGGCAGCCGATGGTTCACGAACGTGCGGCCGCCGTCGACGCTGCGCGCGATGGTGGCGCCGGTGAGCGTGCCACTCTGTCCACGGCGGTCATGGAACACGACATTGACGGCACCGTCCACGGGATCAACGGCCATCCACGTAAACATCTGCGCCGCGCCCTGTGCATCGTCGTTGACGCGCGCCGGCGCAGACCACGTGGTGCCCTCGTCGCTCGACGACAGGACGAAGACATCCGGATCGCCGTTCCGTTCGTCGATGAAGTTGAGATACACGGTGCCACGCCGCGCGCCGTTGCTGAGGTCCACTGCGGCGACCGGCATGCCGTTATGTCGCTCCAGACCCGGCACCGGCAAATCCCAGCCGCCGGCAAGTGTTGTGACCAGCCGATCCGTGCCGAATGTCCACCCGCCGTCGCTCGACGTGTCGATGACGATGCCCTTGGGTCCTGCCCAGGCGATATACACCTCCCCGCCGGGACCGACGACGGGCACGACGCCCTCCAGGGTGTCGTCACTGTCGCGGGCGTCGCCTGTTTCATCCGAGATCGCAAGCGGCGTCGAGAACGTGCGCCCCGCGTCACGCGAGCGGGCGACCATGATATGGCTGCGGTGCGCGGGATCCGTGCTGCCGTAGACGTCGAATCGGGTCCAGGCGACGTAGACGTTCCCGCGATGCGGGGAATCAGCGGAGCGGTCGATACCGACCCAGGGCTTGTCTTCGAACGGAACCGCGGTGTTGATGTGATCGACGACCGGGACCGGGGTGGACCAGGTGACCCCGTCGCGCGTCGATCGCACGAAAATGCCACTCCACGCGCGGTCGGGCCGGGCGACGCGGATACCATCGAACGAGATGTAACTGTGAAACGCGGTGCCGTCGCGCCCGAACGTCACCGCATCGTCGCCTTGCGTGCGCCCGTCGGAATTCTGCGCTGCTGAGCCCTGCCACGTGCGGCCGCCATCGATGGAGACGTAGGCGTGATTGCTCACGCGCGGCTGACCAGGCTGGCCAGCTTGCAGCAACACGGCGATGACGTGCTCGGGATTGACCGGGTTGATCGCAATGGAGACTTCGGCCGGCCGCCGCGCGTCGGGCGGCGTCAATGCAACCAACTGGATCGCGTCGGTTGCCATGGCGCGGAACAAGGGGCCAACCGCGAGCAGCAGTCCAACGGCAACGCCGACAATGGGGAACGCCGAGCCCATCGAGCGATTGTAAACCGTAAGAACGGCCCGCCCGCCTTCGCGTAACGGTTCGGTGGACCGCCCAGGCCTACTGGGAAGCCGGTTACGGCCTACATGACCGCGCGTTATCGGCCATCGTTCAAGCGAATCGAGTTGCCGACGCGCTCGAACGCTGCTGCGTACGACGAGGCATCCTCTTCGGGCACGACCGTCAGGTAGTAGAAGAGATTGCCGTCGCTCAGGAACGTGGTGTAGACGCCGATGCGCTCGCGACTGCCGAGCGCCGATTGCCCAACGAGGGGCGTGCCGATCGCCGTGCGTCTCGACATGGTCAGCGTCCGCGGATCGCCGGCGGCCCGCAGTCCCGGGTTGGCCCGCGCCAGCGCATCGATGAACGCATCCGTGGCCTCACGCAAATCGCGTGAGGGCGCGCGTGCGACGCCGAGCTCGACGCCGTGCGTGAAGACCGTCTGACCTTCGACCGGACCGTAGGCGTTCTGCGGCACGAACTTCATCGAGTTGTTGCTCGAGAGCGCCTGCCAATTCGTCGGAACATTGACCTGGAACAGTCGGCCGCCCTGGGCGGTCCGATACTGCGTCGCGGGCGGCGGCACACGGTCGCCGATGCGGCCGACCGAGGCGGGACCCTCGCCGCGGTCCGAGTTGCGACTTGGCTCGGACATCGAGCGGGCGGGTGGTAGCGAGTTGAAGGCCGCCTGGAACGACTCGAATTGCGTGGACGTGTCCTCGCGCCGCGCGATCTGCAGCATCGACGCTTCCTTCGCAATGTACTGCGAGCGGTTCCCCGGATCGGGGTGACTGCTCATCCACTCGGGACCGCCGCTGCTCTTGGACGATTTCTGAATCGTCTCGAACATGCGGCCGAGATCACGGGGGTCGTACCCGGCACGAGCCATGATCTGCGCGCCCAGGAGGTCGGCTTGCTTCTCGTACTCGCGGCTGTACTTCATCAACCAGGTGCCCAGGCCGAACTGTGAGCCTTGGCTGATCAGCTCGCCCCATCCTCCGCCAACGACCGCGCCGGCAATAGCCCCAGCGAGCGCGCCAATCTGGAATCCCTGCGCCTTCGTTGCGTTCGCGGTGCCGTGACGAAGCAGTACGTGCGCCAACTCGTGCGCCATGACACCGGCGACTTCACCCTCGCGGGAGGCGGCCTCGACCATGCCGCGGTTGACGAACATGGGGCCGCCGGGCAGAGCAAACGCGTTGATCTCTTTGAGGTTCAGCGGCGTGAACGAATACTGGAAGACGTGATTGTTCAATTCGGCAGGTGACGCCTCGACCAACCGGGCGCCGATCCGATCGAGATAGTCGTCGATGCGATCGTTGTCGATGACGGGGAACTCCTTGCGCGCTTCCTCGGCCGCCTTCAAACCGATTTCGACATCTTGTTCCGGCGTGTATTTGTTCTTCGGCGGTGTCACCTTCGTTTGCGCGCCGAGGACAATCGGCGCCAGCAGCACGAGGGCCAGGGTGGACACCGCCCGCCGCCGCCGCCGGATCTGCAGCGAGGGAAGGCCAGACTGAGCGATGACGCGGCAAGTGTTGTCGTTCATGGCGGTCCTACCCTCAGCGAAATGCATGGATCGTACCGTCAGTAAGCTGGTTGCCCTCGCGAATCCTGAGCGCAACCAGGTTGCCAAGTACTGCGTTTCATAATTACGGTGACGCATCGAGGGCGGCGAGGCGCCCGGCTGGCAGGCGCGACGACTGAGAATACTTAGCGTATTTGAGGGAGGAGCAACGCCGCCAGGCGGAATGCATCGCCGGCCGGCCGAATGCCACCGTCATTATGAACGCCGTACTAAGCACGCCCGGTTTTGTTCTATCCTCCTCGAGAGAGCCCGCCCATGATCCATGCGCCGACCGCAGTGCTTCTCAGCAGTTTCCTCGCCCTTCCCTTCGCCCTGGGCCTCCGCGCCGCTGACGTACCCGTTCGAATGGTCGAGGTGGAAGGAGAGGGTGCGAAATACTGGCCGCGCTGGCGGGGCCCTTCTGGGCAAGGCGTCGTCGCGGGCCGCTCGTACGTCGATCGGTGGTCGTCGAGCGAGAACCTCAAGTGGTCCGTCGCCGTGCCCGGCGAGGGTAACTCGTCACCCATCGTGTGGGGCGATCGCTTGTTCCTCACCACGGCCTACGACCGCGGCGCCCGCCTGACCATGCTGGCGTTTCGCCGCAGCGACGGACAGAAGTTGTGGGAGACCGCGCTTCCGGTCAACGCGCGCGAATCGGTCCACGCCAAGAACGGGCACGCGTCGGCGACGCCGGTCACCGATGGCGAGCGTGTCTATGCCTCATTCGGTGGGAATGGACTGGCGGCCTTCGACCTCGACGGACGTCTCGTTTGGCACCGGACGTTCGGCCCGATCAACAACTATCATGGCGCCGCCGGCTCACCCATCCTGTACAAAGATCGGATCTTCCTCTACCAGGATCACCAACCCACGTCCGCGCAACGCGGGTTCGTGGCGGCGTTCGATCGGAAGGACGGGCGCACGCTCTGGCAAAGCGAGCGCGCGGAGACCGTCGGATGGGGAACGCCGGTCGTCGTGCGCGTCGACAATCACGACGAGCTCATCGTCAGTGGCCAGCGGCGCGTCGCCGCCTACGACCCGGATAGCGGTCGCGAGCTGTGGACCGTGCGGGGCAATACCTTCGAGGTCATCCCCACGCCCGTCGTGGGCCACGGGTTTGTCTTCTGCTCATCGGGTCGCGCCGGTCCCACCTTCGCCATCAAACCTGGCGGGCGCGGCGACGTCACGCAGTCGCACGTCGTGTGGAGCACGGCGAAAGGTTCGCCGTTCGTGCCAAGTGGCATCGTGCACGGCGATCTGTTGTATCTCGTGAACGACATGCAGAGCATCCTGACGGTTTACGAGGCTGCGAGTGGCGCCTTCGTCTACCAGAGCAGGCTTGGTGCCGCAACACGCGAAGGATTCTCCGCCTCGCCCGTCGTCGTTGGCGACAAGCTCTTTTTCACCAACGACGAGGGTGAAACCTTCGTCGTACAAGCGGGACGCCAGTTCAAGTTGTTGCACACGAGCTCGCTCGGCGAGCGGACGTTGGCCTCGCCCGCGCTCGTCGACGGTGTCTGGTATTGGCGGACCGCTTCCAAGCTGGTGGCGATCGGTTGACGCGCTCAGGTGGCTTCAACCGGACGATTACGGCCTCTTCACCGATCCCTGCAGCCCGAGTGCCTCCGTCGCCGAGGCACCGGTGGGATGACCGTCGGCGTCGAGCGCGGTGACGGTCCAAACGAGGCTCGAACCGTCGACGATCTCACCGGACACGTCGGCCGGAAGCTGTAAGGCTGGCATCTCGCTGCTGGCGGCGAAGCGCGGGATGCGGTCGGCGGATCGGACCTCGACCAGAAATCGCGGCGTGCGCGCGTTGGCGCGCCACGAGATGTTGACACGGCCGTTAGAGCCCAGCGCCGGCGGATTCAGCAGCACCGTTCCGATGGGAGGGCTATTGTCGAGCAACGCAGGGAGCGCGAGACCGAGGACCGCGAGAGCGGCCAACGCGGCAAGAGAAAGAAGCCGGCGAGCGCGCAGATTGGCCCAAGCTGAGGCTCGATCACGCACGCTGCTAGCCTACCAATCCTGGCGCCTGCTACGAAACGAAACAGGGCCGTTCTGGAGCATGTCCTTGACGCTCTCTGAATAGCTGACTACGCTGATGGACATCCGATGAACGCGTTGGGTCTTCCCGTCAGGCTCGTCGACGGCGTCGCGCGGCTCCTCGTGTTTGCGCTCGTCGCCTCTTCGGGCGGTCCCTGGCTGCACGGCGAGGACTGCCACGACACCGGCTGCGATTCGGCGCTCGTCATTCACGACGCCAGCCAGCATCGGATAGGCGCCGATACCGGTCGGTCGGCGCATGATCAGGCCGACCACTGCGCCACCTGTCACGCGGCGCGGGCGTTTCGCTCGGCGCCGCGCCAAGCCGCGGCGTCGCCCCTTCTGAGCGCCGGCGCCCGGTTCCCACACCCCCAGACGACTTCTCCGCATCTTCAGCTCGACCTGCGCGTGGCTGCGCGGGCGCCACCCTTCTTCGCCTGATTCGCACGCTCTGCAACGCACGGCCGGCGGACGCTTCGCGTCAAGCTGTCGCGTCCTGTTGGTAAGTCCGACGGCCGTGCACCCGCGTGTTTCAGATGGCCGGCGTGCCCATCGGGGCGCCAGCTCTCGTGGCGGCAAAGGAAGGTTGTCATGGCAATTCACGACGTGCGCGCGACTGGCGCACTGCTCGTTGCGCTGATGGTGTTCACGTTCGGGCTGGTCATACCCGCGGCGCAATCGGGCGCCACGCTCAGCGGGAAGGTCAGACGCGATAACGGCGAGGCGATGGTGGGTGCCGTCGTCCAGATCGAAGAGCTGAAGCGCGAGGCCAACACGGGAGCGGACGGCGGCTACCGGTTCGACAACGTGCCGCCGGGCCGATATCACGTGGCGGTTCGGGCCGAGGGATACAACAGCCGGCGAACCGAAGTGGAAGTCACTGCTCAGGGGGCCACGCTCGATCTGGTCGTCGAGCTCGATCTCCACTTTGCGGAAGTCGTCTCCGTGAGCCCGAACCCGCGCGCCCAGTTCGAGTCGTACCAGCCGACGGCCGTGCTGGCGGGCCAAGAACTGCAACAGCAGCTCGAAGCGACGGTTGCCGCGACCTTGCAATCCGAGGCCGGCGTCGCGCTTCGCGCCTTCGGGCCGTCACCCGCTCGGCCCGTGATCCGCGGCCTCGATGGCGATCGCGTCGTCGTGCTGCAGGACGGTCAGCGGGTCGGAGATCTGTCGAGTCAGTCAGGCGATCACGGCGTCACGGTGAATCCCGCGTCTGGCAAGCGCATCGAGGTGGTCCGCGGCCCGGCGTCGCTGCTCTACGGCGCGAACGCGATCGGTGGTCTCGTCAACGTGATCACCGATCAGATTCCGACCGCGAAGGTGCGACGACCGACGGGCGAGGTCACGGTCGACGCGGGCACCAACGCCGGCCAGGTCCAGGGTGCGGGAGACGTCCACGTGGGCAACGGGACGTGGGCCGCGCACCTCGGCGGTGGCGGCAACCGCGCCGGCGACTATTCGACGCCGGATGGCGAGGTCGAGAACTCACAGTCTCGCTCGGGGTTCTTCAGCGGCGGCGCCTCGTGGACTGGCGACCGAATCTATGTGGGCGCCAGCTACGGCTATGACGACACCAAATACGGCATCCCGATCATCGAGGGCGGAGGGCTTCAGTTGACGCCAAAGCGGCACGCCTTCACGGCGCGCTCGGGAGGCGCCGGCCTCACCGGCTTCCTCAGCTCGTACCGCGCGACGTTCGGTGCTCGCAACTACGAGCATCAGGAGCTCGAAGGGGAGGACGTGGGTACGACCTTCCACAACGACACCATCGAAGGCGAGCTCCTGCTCTCGCATCGTGCCGTAGGAAGGCTGTCGGGCACGATGGGTACCTGGTTGTTCAATCGCAACTTCGCCGCCATCGGTGCGGAGGCGCTGTCGCCGCCGGTCGATCAGCGCGCCTTTGCGGTCTTCCTCTACGAAGAGTTGACCTGGCCGCACGTGACG
>JAIVJN010000176.1 GCA_020200025.1 Acidobacteriota bacterium
CGGTAGGTGAGCCGATCCGCTGCGATCCGACACATTCCGTGGCACAGGTCACCGAGCAATGCGAACCCTGCTGCTCGCCACTCTCCAGTTGATGCTGGTCCTGCCGTCCACGGCCGCCTTCGCCCAGCCCGAGAAGCCCGCTCCCGTAGCCGAGGGTTCGTTCGGATATGCCGGCTTCCTCGACGATGCCATCATCGACCACGGCGTGTTCGCGGGGGGGTTCCGGTTCTATGTGCTGCCCCGCGTCAGCATCGGCCCCGAGGTGGCGTACATGTCAGGCCCGGGGGAGCACAGCGATCTGTTCCTGATGGAGAACGTCAGCGTCGATCTCCTGCCGCGCGCAACCGGCGGTCCTCGGGGTCTCATGCCGTTCGTGGTCGCCGGCGGCGGGATATCCTGGTATCGCGATCGCATCGGTCCGATTGCGTTCTCGAGCTCGGAAGGCGCGTTCGCGGCACGTGCGGGCGTGCGTGCGCGCGTGACGAGTCGCGTCTTGGCCGGGGCGGATTTCCGGGTGGGATGGGAACCGCACTGTCGCATCACGGGAACGATCGGGGTGGAGCTCGGCAGATAATCACTTGCACATGTTCAGATCGCAGATCGCAGATTGATCGTCGATCGCAGATGACGTGATGGACCATTGGATTCAAGGATCCGGGGATCGAGGCTATTGGGTTCAAATAGACCGATCCACGGATCGATAAATCCATTCTTCAATCGCTGATGAACGATCGATAATCAATCTGAGATCTGCAATCTGAACATCTGCAGTGGGATTGGCCCTGCCCATGTCAAGCGCTCGTTCGTGTCCATTTGCCGTCGCTGGGTCGGTGCTGGCTGTGCTCCTCGGCACGGCGTCGGCCGTGTGTGCCCAGAACGATGCGCGCGACGCCGAGCGGCTGATCAAAGCCCTCGAGGTCAAGACCGGTCACACGGTCGCGGAGGTCGGCGCCGGCGGCGGGGCCCTGACCGTGGCGATGGCTCGCGAGGTGGGGCCGACCGGTCGGGTCTACAGCTCGGAGCTGGGCGAGAGCCGCATCGCCTCGCTGCAAACGGCTGTCGATCGTGCCAGCCTGCCGCAGGTAACCGTGCTCGCCGGTGCCACCGTCGCCACCAATCTCCCGGACGGCTGCTGCGACGCGCTCTTCATGCGCGTGGTCTATCATCACTTCGCCGATCCGGTCACGATGAATGCAAGCCTGTTCTCCGCGCTCAAGCCAGGGGGACGGCTGGCGATCATCGACTTCGTCCCGCGCGGTGGCCGCCAGGCCGAGACACCAGACGATCGCGATGAGGGCGACCGTCACGGGGTGAGCCCCGAGACGGTGGCGGCCGAGCTGAAACACGCCGGCTTCGAGGTGCTCTCCGTCGAGCGTGGCAGCGATCGGGACTTCATGGTGGTCGCGCGCAAACCCTCCTAGACCGGAGCTCACGTGATCTGGTGTAGGGCGCACCTTTACGGTGCGCCAAAAGCGGGCCGTAAGGCCCGCCCTACGTACCCGTCTCAAGTGAGCTCGGGATTGGCAGAGGGATGAAGAAGCCTGAGCCTGAAGAGAACGGAAGGCAGAACAAAAAAAGGGACACTCACATTCACCGTCGGCTCCTCGTCGTCGCCCTCCTGTCGATCGTTGCCGCGGGGCTGGCCCTGACCGTGCTGGCCCTGGTTGGTGACGGCCTCGATACGCGGCTTGGCCCCCTGCGCATCTCGGCCCGCAGTCCCGCACGCACGTTCTTTCTGGCTTCAGCCGCCTGCGTCGCGCTCGTGCTCGTGCTCGACGGCCCCTCTCGGCGCAGAATGGCGCAGCGCCTCGGCGGGCGCGCGCTCTCGTCGCGCCTCGCGCTCGGCTGCGTGTCGCTCATCGCTGCGGGCGCCCTCGGCGTGGGCGTCGTCTACGGCTCGTTTGCCGCCTCCGGCGCGGACGCCTACGGCTACATCAGCGAAGCCGAGCACCTGGCCCGTGGGTCACTTTTCGCCGCTCGCCAGAATCGGGACTCGTGGCCGTGGCCCGACGCAATCTCCACGTGGACACCGCTCGGCTATCGACAGGCGGAAAGCGGATCTGCGCTCGTGCCGACGTGTCTTCCGTCGCATCTCCGTCGAGGCCCGACCCTTCGTTGCAGCGATGATCTTCGGCACGGTGGCGCTGGCGACTTGGCACGAGGCGGATGTGCGCGGCGTCTTTCGCAACTGGCAGAGCCTCGAGCGATTCGTCGAGGTGCCGCGTCTTCTTCGCGACCGCTACGGCAGCAACGTGGTCTGCTTGACACGCGTCTACAGCGGCAGCATCCCCTACTACTCGGGACTTCCGACGCTCCGGTGGGACATTCTGGCTCCAGAATGGCTCGACGCGGCCCTCGAGGCGATCCGCGAGCGTGGCTTCGTGCCGCTGATTCTCATCGAGGAAGACGAAGAGCAACGCTGGTTCGAGAGCCGGTTCGCCGACACGAGCGCGATCGGTCGCCTCGATTGGGCACCGAGCCTCGAGTATTCAGGTTTCGAACAGGTTCGCGTGTACGATCCGCGCGATCGTGAACGCTCACGTCGCGGCGAGTCGGTCGTCACCGTGAAGGTGCGGCCCGCGCCCATCGACCGCGTCATCTGGAGAGTGCCGTGCTGCAGCTTCTTGGCTTTCTGATCATGGCGCTCGGCGTGATCAGCCTCGTGCTGCCGATTGTGCCCGGCGTGGCGATCATCTACCTGGGCGTGCTGGTGCTCGCGTGGGCCGATGACTTCTCCCGCATCGGGCCGCTCATGCTGTGGGGGCTCCTGGTGCTGATGCTCGTCGCGCTGGTTGCCGACAATGTTGCCGGCCTCTTCGGCGCGCGCAAGGCCGGGGCATCGGCGTGGGGCGTGGCCGGCGCGGCCATCGGCGCCCTCGTGGGCATCGCGTTCGGTCTGCCTGGAATGATCCTGGGCCCCGCCGTCGGCGCGCTGGCGTTCGAATACTGGAAGAATCCGGATCTGAAGCGCGCCGGCCGTGCTGGTCTCGGCGGCCTCTTCGGCTTCGTCCTCGGCATCGTCGCCAAGTGCGTGTTTGGATTCGTCATCGTCGCACTGGCGCTGGCGGCTTACTGGTTCTAGCGGCAAGAGCTCGCCACGAAGTCACGAAGAGTCTCTAATCGAGCCACCCACGAAGCAGGTGGCGGTCAACCTGGTTCAAGCTCTTCGGCTACACTCCGTTCGCTCCCTGGAGGAAACGATGCGTGTCCCTTCCGTCGTGGCGGCGCTCGCCGTGCTCTCCAGCTCTCTCCCCGCCTACGCGCAATCCACGTCCGTCGGCGCGTCGCTCGTGAACCGGAGTCCGTTTGCACGACGCGCGCTCAGGCTGGTTGATTCGTCCCGGGGTGGGCGTGGCCGTCGATTTCTGAGAGCCTACGGATCGCCATGAACAAGTCGCCATCAGGCTTCCCGTGGCACTGATACCATTCGTCCCCTTCTCGCGCGACCGCACGATGGGACTCATGCTCGGCGGCGTGAGGCGTGAGCCGCGCCTCAGCGTGCGTCGTAATGGCGAAGGAACGGCTATTGCGGATTGAGGGGTAATGCGAACGCGACGAGCGACGCATCCGCTCCCGCGCTGGTGGCCGCGACGATGAACTGGCGGCCGGACTTGGCTCGGTAGGTCATCGGCGTGCTGCGTTGAGGTCGATCGCGACCAGATGGCCGTACGGTGGCTTCAACAAAGGGAGCGGCATGAGGCGCTCGGCGTCCCCTTGCGCCTCGAGAGCCTCGGGGGTGAAGGTTGCGCTCGCCGACAGGTCTCCGACGAGCTCCGCATCCACCTCTGAAGCGCGTGGATTGTTCGCCGAGCGATCCGGCCGGATCACGCGCGCGATGCTCGGCTGGTTGGTGGTCTTGATGTACAACCGGCCCGTATCTGGATCGAACGCGCCGCCGCCCCAATTCGCACCCCCAATGACGCCGGGTCGCATCAGCGTGCCTTCGGCGGAGGGCGGTGTGTAGAGTGGTCCGAGCCGATACTTCTTCAACGCCGCCTGCGCCGCCGCCTTCAGCTCCGGCGTGAGATCAAACGCATCGTCCAACGTCACGCCCTGCTCGGTGAACGCGGGGGGCTTTGTCGGGAAGGGCTGCGTCGGCCACGCCTTCTCCCCGGGCACATCACTCGGCGGCACCGGCCGTTCCTCGATGGGCCACACCGGCTGGCCCGTCACCCGGTCGAAGACGAATGCGAGACCCTGCTTGGTGAGCACGACGACGGCGTCCACGCGTCTGCCGTCGGGCGAGATGGTCACCAGGTTCGGAGGCGAGGGCGGATCGTAATCCCAGATTCCGTGGTGCACCAGCTGGAAGTGCCACTTCCGCTGGCCGGTCGCGGCATCGAGGCACACGATCGACTCGCCGAAGAGGCCGGCGCCAGGCCGCCGGCCGCCGTAGAAGTCGTTACTCGGCGTCCCGACCGGCGCGTAGAGCAGGCCGCGGGCTTCGTCGAGTGTCATCGGTGCCCACGCGTTGGTATGTCCCGTGAAGGTTTCGGCGTCACGCTCCCACGAGTCGTGGCCGACTTCGCCTTTCTGGGGAATGGTTCGGAAGCTCCACACCTGCTTGCCCGTCCGCGCATCGAAGGCGCGAATGTCCCCGGGCGGGTCGTTCTTGTAGACAAGTCGGTCGCCGACGCCGTTGCCGAGGATGACCAGGTCCTTATAGACGACCGGGGGCGATGTCTGCGTGTAATGCCGCTTCTCGATCTCCCACACCAGGCCCTTGCTGATGTCGACCGTGCCACCATCGCCGAATGTCTCGACGGGCTTGCCGGTGACGGCGTCGAGACAAATCAGGCGGTATCTCGAGTTGAGGAAGATGCGAAGCTTGCCGGCGTCGCGCCATGCGGCCACGCCGCGGTGCACGAAGCCGGTGCCATTTGGTGGCTGACCGTCCTCGTACGCCTTGGGATCGAAGATCCAGCGCTGCTCGCCTGTTTCGGCGTCGAGCGCGGCGACCTGGTTGTACGGCGTGCTCACGTACAACATGTTGTCGATCATCAGCGGCGTGTTCTGGAAATTGCCTGGACGGGTGCCGAGCTCCTCCCGCGGTTGCTCGCCGGGCCTCCACTCCCACGCCACGGCCAGGCGCTCGACGTTGCGGCGGTTGATGCCGTCGAGGGGTGAGTACTTGGTGCCCGCTTGATCGGCGCCGTAGGCGGGCCATTCCTGGGCGGCGCCGGACGCACCAGACGACGAGAGGAGCGCCGCGAGCAGCAGGCCCGCTCGGTCGTAAACGTCATCGATGGAGTGCCGCTCATCGAGAGGTCGCGGCTCGCGGGGCCATGTTTTTGTAGACCTTGCCCGCACGCATGACGAAGACCACGCGGCTCACCGCGGTGATGTCCTGCAGCGGATCGCCGTCGATGGCGATGAGGTCCGCCTGCAGCCCTGGGGTAAGCGTCCCGAGCTCTTTGTCGAGGCCCATCGACTCGGCAGCCAGGCCGGTAGCGGCGACGAGCGCCTGCGCGGGATCCTGTCCGCCCTCTTTGACACGCACCACGATCTCTCGGGCGTTCTGGCCGTGTGCGCCGGCGACGGCGTCGGTGCCCATGGGCATCTTGACCTTCGCCGCGAGCGCGCGCTTGAACATCGGATAGTTGGTGGGCACGGCCTTCTCCATGAAGGCAAACCCTTCGGCGTTGTAGTTGCTGATGCCGAGGAAGCGTGCCTTGTTCTCGAGATAATTTTGCAGCACCAGGCCGATGTTCGGATCGAAGTACACGCCGTGCTCGGCCATGAACTTCATCCCCTCGTCGCTGGCGAAGGCGCCATGCTCCACCTGCGAGCAGCCCGCTCTGGCCACGGCGAGGACGGCGTCGGCAGCGTGCGCGTGCACCAGCGCGCGCAAACCGAGCTTCTGCGCCTCGCCACAGGCGGCCGTCAGTTGCTCGTCGCTCATCGTTCGATCGCCGCCCTCGCGGATGCTCTTCGAGGCGAAGATCTTGATCAGATCGGCGCCGGCGCTCTTCTGCTTGCGCACGTACTCGCGCATCTGGTCCGGCGTGCCGGTACGCTCGCTCATCGATCCGAGCGAGGTCAGAATGCGCGGTCCCGGCAACACGCCGCGCGCGATGGCGTCGCGCAGCTCCTTGTCGGAGGCGGCGCCAACGCTCTGCACGGTGGTGAAGCCGTTCATCAGCGTCGCCCACGCGTTCTCAGCGGCGTAGAGCGCCATCTCGGCGGGCGTCTCGCCTTCATTCTGCGCCCGGCCGTCTTTGCCGAAGTGGTTGCCGATGTGCACGTGCACGTCGATCATCCCGGGCATCAACGTGACATTGCCCAGGTCGAACGTCACCGGCTCCTTGCGCTGATCGATGCGGACGATCTTTCCACCCTGAACCTCCACGGTGGTGTTCTGCAGCACCTGGCCTTTGCCGTCGACGACGCGCGCGGCGCGAACGGTCGTCGTCCGCTCCTGCGCGAAGACCATCGCGGGCATCGACAGCAGGCCGGCGACGACCACCGCGAGTGCCAGACGGCGGCACATCACCGCAGCCGCGCTCCACGGCGTCGCGGCC
>JAIVJN010000412.1:0-1164 GCA_020200025.1 Acidobacteriota bacterium
GCACTCGTGGCTTGGTTATTACCTGCTGCCGGTGCCCGGCGTCAGCGCGGAGCACGACAGTGGTAGCGGACACCTCCAGCAGGCGTCACAACACTCACTGGAGATCCGGATCTCACGCGTCGTCGGCGAAGGGCTGCACGAGGACGTGGACATCACGAACTTCTCGCAACAGCCGACGCGGTGTGTTCTCGACATCGAGGTGTCCGCCGACTTCGCAGATCTGATTGAAACCATCGGCGACCGTCACCAGCGCGGAACGATCGAGCACACCTGGCGCGAGTCGCCGGGTCCAGCGTGGGATCTCGAGTTCAGGTATCACGCCGAACGACGTTACCAGCAGCAGAACGAATCTGGTGTTGCCCGGCTGGAACGCGGCGTCATCGTCCGCCTCGCGAACACCGGCTCGCCGCCGGAACGGACGGAGGACGGGTTTCGGTTCACGGTAGAACTCGCGCCGCTCGAAGAGTGGCACGTCTGTCTGCGTGTGTTCGCACAGATTGACGGCGTGCTGCTGGAGCCGCCGCGCGGCTGTCGTCAGCTCACATCGGCGGACGCGTTTCACACGAAGACTCTGTTCCTGGCGGAAGCCACGAAGTTCGAAGGACAGGGGAACGACACGCTCACCTCAGTGGTCATCGGCGCCCTCAAACAGGCCGCATACGACCTGGACGCCCTGCGGTTACCGGATCTTCAGCATGGGCCCCGCGCATGGACGATGGCCGCCGGACTACCGATGTATGTCGCCCTGTTCGGCCGCGATACGTTGACGGCCGCGTGGCAAGGGGCGCTCGCCGGCCCGGAGATGATGCGCGGGACGCTCGCCGAGCTCGAACGGTGGCAGGGGCGTGAGACGAACGATTGGCGCGATGAACAGCCCGGACGCATGCTCCACGAGGCGCATACGGGTCCACTCGAGATCCTCAACTTCAATCCGCGCTCCCGTTCCTACAGTTCGGTCACCACGTCCGCGTTCTATCCAGTGGTCCTCGCTGAAGCGTGGCACTGGACTGGAGATCGCGACTTCGTGCGCCAGTACATTCCGGCGGCGCGTTCAGCGCTGCAATGGCTCGACGAGTACTGCGATGCCAATCGCGACGGCTTCCACGAGTACCAGACGCGATCGAAGGACGGCGTCAAGAACCAGGCGTGGAAGGATTCGGGCGA
>JAIVJN010000412.1:1223-5499 GCA_020200025.1 Acidobacteriota bacterium
CAGCCGCCGATCGCGACGTGCGAGGAGCAGGGATTCGCGTATCTCGGCAAGCTGCTGCTGGCAGAAGTCCTGTGGTGGCTCGGCGAACGCGACGATGCTAAGCAGTGCCTTCGCGCGGCACAGGAGCTGAAAAAGCGCTTCAACGATCGCTTCTGGATGGACGATCTCAACTACATCGCGCTCGGTCTCGACGCGGACGGCCGCCAGATCCGATCGATCACCTCGAATCCGGGGCATTGTCTCGCCACCGGCATCATCGATGACGCACTGGCGAGCAAGACCGCCGACCGGTTGATGCTCCACGACCTGTTCAGCGGATGGGGCGTGCGCACGTTGTCAGCGTGGCATCCCGCGTATAACCCGTACAGCTATCACCGCGGTTCGGTGTGGCCGGTCGAACAGGCCACGTTCGTGGTCGGCTTTGTCCGCTACGGGCTTCAGCGTCACGCCGAGCGGCTGTCGCGCGCATTCTTCGAAGCGGCAGCGCTCTTTGACTTCTACAGGCTGCCAGAGCTCTTCAGCGGCCATCCGCGCGACGCCGCGCACCCATTCCCGGCGATGTATCCGCAGGCGAACTCGCCTCAGGCCTGGTCGGCATCAGCCGTGTTTTGCGTCGTCCAAGCGCTTCTCGGGCTCTATCCCTACGCGCCGCTGAATCTGCTGCTCGTGGATCCGCATCTGCCGGACTGGCTGCCCGAACTCACGCTGCGAGATCTGCGGGTTGGGCAGAGCCGGGCCAGCATTCGTTTCTTCAGAACAGAGGACGGCCGCAGCGATTACCGGGTACTCGATGTGGCCGGGCCGCTTCACATTGTGCGGCAGCCCAGCCCATGGTCGCTGACGGCGTCGTTCGGTGAGCGATTGCGAGATCTCGTCGGAAGTGCCTTACCAGGGAGGTAGTCGTATGAGGCGGCCTGCCGAAGTGAAGAGCCGCCTTGCGCGGAAGGCGCAGCCTGTACCGCCTCTCTATCAGCCGGAGGTTGCCGCCGATGCGATCGTCTGGGCTGCGCGCCATGCGCACCGCGAGGTGTGGGTCGGGGCACCGGTAGTCAAGGCCATACTGGCCGACCGCACCATGCCTGGGCGCGCCGCTCGATGGCTGGCGCAGAAAGGCTATGAGGGTCAACAGACGAACGAACCCGAGGAGCCAGAGCGGCCCGACAACCTATGGAAGCCGGTTCCCGGCAACTATGGCGCGCATGGCCGATTCGATGCGGTGGCACGCCAATCAAGTTTTCAGTTCTGGCTGGGGCAGCACAAGGAAGCGGTGTTCGGCGCGATCGCCCTCGCGGCGGCGGCTGCCGCGTGGCACCGCCGCGCCAGTGCGCAGTCACGCGCCTCAAGGACGTCGGAGCTGCGCACGTCGGAGCGGATGATGCACGGAATCAGGACCACGACGACGCCCATGAAGCCAGGCGCGGCGGAGCAGCCCGCCGACGCAGCACACAACAGCGTCGGCGAACCGTTGTAACGAGTGTCCTCAGGCCACGGCCAACCTGAGTGCGTCAGATCACGCTCGCGCCGGTGCGCCGTAGTGCGCACCACGATAGAGCCAGGCAAACGCGCCGCCCAGAATCAGGCCGTAAATCAGGTGCCCGACCAGGCTGCCCATCGCGACCATGCGCATTGGCGGCATCATGAGTGGTGCGAACGCCGGCATCCTGAGCAGCACCGGCATGAGGATCAACCCGCCGAGAATCCACCACACGAACCCGTACGCGGCGCCCCACCCGAAGGCAGAGCCGTACCCGTGCATGCGTTCACCGAGCAGCCAGCCAAAGATGGCACCGATGACGGCGCTGTTGAACAAGTGATACAGCCAGCCGGCGCCCGCCGTGGGAGACCCGACGATCTGCCCCACCATGGCGATCATCGGCATTTGCCCTCCGTCTGGCGTCGGTGCCATCATCATCTGCATCATCATCCCGAACACGACGCCGGCGATCAGACCGCCGACGATTGATGCGCCGATTCTTCCGAACATCCGACACCTCCTCGCCTTGGCGCTCAGAAGCTGATCACCTGATATCCGTCTGTGACCGCGGTCCTGAGGCTTGGGTGACCATCGAATTCATCGAGCAGCGTCACGTCTTGTTGTTCCACTGCCGTCTTCACGCCGAACGCGCCAGCACAGTAACCGCACGCGCCGGCCCGATCCTTCACCGATTCGAACAAGCGGTGATACTTGTGCTCGGCTGATCCCAATTCTCCAATCCAGCGCGTTCCGGCCCCATCGAAGACGAGCCGCACCTCGTCGCCTGCCTCTTTGAATTCCCTGGTCGTCTGGAGCGCGTTGACCACGCGGCCCAGATCGCCTTTCGTCTCCACATCAGCGAGAACCAGGACCAGGACTCTGTTCATCACGCACTCCGCTGATCGGTGCTCGTCCGTTGAGGCTTGGCGGTTGGCACCTTCGCTCTCGTCGATCAGTCTTCGGTCACACACTCCGCGTTACAACTGCGAAGACCTATGTGACGGAAGCCAGCAATTCGCGTGCGGGTTGACGCCTCGAGGCAGTCCAAAAAGTGTGGGTTGTTTCACAGTTCGTTGACGCCGCGCGTGTGCTTGAGCGTAGGGGAGTTGTGCTCGACTGAATCAGATCGAATTGTTCGGGTGCGGCCGACATGTCGATTCGAATCCCGGCTCTGTTTCTAGCCCGAGCGCCAGAACGAGCCGGTTTGCGTAAGAGAAGTACGCGACGGTCAAGACGGCATCGAGGATGGCCCTGTCGGTGAGGCCGGCTGCTCGCAAGGCTGCGATATCGGCCTCGGATGCGGTCTCAGGTGCGCGCGCGAGCCGGGCGGCCCACTCGAACAGCTCCTGTGGGAGGGACGACTGCTCCCCAAGTTGGCTGAGCGCCGCAGCGTGGTGCGCTGCGCAGTACGCGCACAAGTTCGCGCGCGACACGACGACGGCCAGGGCTTCGCGGTCGGCGCGCGACAGCGCCGATGGTTGAAACATCAATGCCTTGTACAGGTCGAAATGTACCGCCAGCACTCTTGGGTTGAGCGATTGCGCCTGGTGAATCTGAGCGACGCCTCCCCGAGCGCCGCCGATTCGCTCGTACAGGTCCTTCAGTTCACCCGTCGCGTGCGCGGGAGCAATACTCTCGATCCACATCCTTCACCTGCCTTGTGACTCGTGCTACCGGACCCTCCGCAGCCGCTCCGGATCGCACACACGAATGCTGCGTCGATCCATTTCCACCACGCCTTGATGCCGCCACGCGTGCAGAATGCTGTTGACCGTTTCGCGAGTCAGCCCCACGAGCTTGCCGAGATCGCCCTGACTCAGTCGCAGCGGAATCAGAACCCCGCCGCCATCCTGAATGCCGTGCTGCTGCGCGAGCTGGAGAATCGCATGCGCGAGGCGCGCCGGCGCGCTCTTCCCGAGCAGTTCTTCCACTCGCGCCCGCAGCGTCCGAAGACGCCGGCCCACGAGCGTCGTCACGTGCCAGCCGAATGCCGGCGCTTCCTGGATCATCCGAACGAGCAGTCCACGTGGAATCTCGCAGAGCAGGGACTCATCGAGCGCTTCGGCTCGGTGGTCGTGAGGTCCGTCGTCGCCGGTGAGCGCCAACTCGCCGAAGATGTCTCCGGGCGTGAGCACCGCCAGAATGACCTCGCAGCCTTCGGGTGCGGTGCCGACGATTTTCACCGCGCCGGTTTTCACGAGATACACGTGCTCACTGGGATCGCCTTGCAGATAGACGGGCTCGCCCCGTTTTGCCGTAAACATCCGGGCGTGTTGCCTTACCTCCTGCTTCTGTTCGTCAGAGAGTCCATGCAGCAGGCCGAAGTGCTCGAAGTACCAGAGCGCTGGGTGATTCATGATAGGCGTTCGTTGAGCACGCTACTGATGTTCAGCGCGAAACAACGTCAGCAATTCTCTCTGCGTGTCGGGAGACGGCGCCTCCCGCGGAAGACCCCGGAGGCTGCGCACCACCAGCGACAGCTGCCGCACATATTCCCGGCAGAATCGGCACATCATGAGGTGCAGCCGCACCTGGAGACGGACCGGCCACGGCAGCGTGCCGTCAAGGAAGTCACTCGCGCGTTCCGTAATCTCACGGCAATTCAGCATGTCCCGACTCTGCGTGCCGCATTCGCGGGCGGACGTCAGCCGCGTTTCAGGGAGGGCTTCACCATCGCGCGGACTCTGGTCCGCGCGCGATGCAGGAGCACCCGCTGGTTAGTCTCGCTAATCTCCAGGATGTTACAGACGTCCGCGGCGTCGACCCCCTCGAGGTCCCTGAGGGTCATCACAGAACGCTGAT